>CAMXWI010000067.1 GCA_947252915.1 uncultured Lactobacillus sp. | reverse complement strand
GAACTGCAAAGCTATACTCTGCCCCCCCCGTTCCGCCCGGAATCGGAAACAGCGAAATAATCATAAAGATTAACGTATGCAAACTCATCGCCATCACCAAGCTGACGCCATGAACATTCAACGCTAAGAGGATGAAGTACGGAATAATATAATAAGCCATTAATTGTAAAATCGTAACCACTGCTACTTTAGCTAATTTTCCATACTCCGACTTCATCTTAATACTCTCTTGGTAAAAAGAATCTACTTTCTCATTTAGTGAATTCTTAATTTCCTGATAACGCCGCTCCTTAACGAACCACCGTACTGGTTTGATCACCACATTCATAAGACGCTTCGTAAAGTTATACCAGTACATTACCATCAATAATGCCACAATCACACTTAAATGAATTACAAAGCCAAAGATTACTAATAATGATAGGACATGTAGTTTTTCTTCAATATAGTGAAAACCAATCAATAAACTAATAACAAAGTTCACCACAATCATCGATTGAAAAACCACAAACTTCATCAGCAATACGGAACTGGCAATTCCACCGTCAACCCCAGACTGAAGCATTGCAACCAATTGAGCCGGTTGCCCACCCGTTGAAAATGGAGTAATTCCATTAAATAGTTGCTCAATTAACGGTAACCGTAAGGCATCTTTCCACGTAAAGTGAGGATAGCGGTTTGCCATAAAGATTTTGACCGTAACCCCCTCAAAAACTAAATATAAACATATACATAGCAATGCAACCATAAACCATCCCCAATTCATGGTTGCCAAATCAGCGCTAATCTCTTGTAAATTAGTATCCCTTAGTGAATACGCAAATATGCCAATGCCTAACAACAGCATCGTTGTCAGCACTAACCAATTCTTTCGCGACATATTACTTCTCCTTCGCTTGACTGGTATAGAACCGATACCAAATCTTAGCCAGATGATCTTTTGAGTACCGTTGTGCAGCTTGCCGTGCTTTATCACGCAACCCTTTCAATTCATCTGGATCATTACTCAAACGAGTTAACTTACGTTGCATGTCGTCAACATCCACCGCTGGTTCATAGTAGCCTTCAATAATTGAATGGTAAAGAGAAAGATCACGCAGCATCACTGGCGTTCCACAAGAGAACGCTTCAAGAACCGACATCGGAAATAGTTCATTAAAGGATGGTAGCAAAAACAAATCCGCTGCATTATTAAGTTCAGCAATTTCTTGTCGACTTACAATTCCCGGGAACCAGAGGTTTGCAGGTGGATCATCAACCACCCGTTTTAACTCCTTATACCCATCCGTCATCGCACCAAATGAAAAGCCACCAGCCCAAATAAATTGAATGTCTGGATTTTGACGGGCGAGCTGAATGAAGTCCGGAACCCCTTTGCGTTCCTGGACCTGACCACTACCTAGTACTACAAATCTGTCTAACGGAATTTTAAACTTGTCCCGTAACCGCCGTCGTTGGTCAGCATCAACCGGATAAAATTCCTTCGCATCAACAAAATTAGGAATATACGAAATTTTCTTCTCCGGAATTCCGTAAGCCACTAATTTAGGAATAAATGACGGGTTCACGACCACTAGATGATCCATCCGCTTATAAAATGCAATTACATAATGATAAAAGATCCCCCGGAATGGTTGTGGGATCTTCAAACTTCCTTCTAACGTTTCTGGCAAAAAATGGACATAACCAATTTTACGACCACGTTTTTTAGAAAAGGTTGAGAAATAAAAAGGTAAATCAATCGTGTGGTAGTGACTAATATCACTAGCTCGCCACTTATTAATCTCAATATCGAACTCTTTACTAAAACGCTGCCGAAGCATTTTAACTAGCTCTATATAGGCGCTGCCAACCCCCTGGCCTTTCACCTTATCAGCCGACGAATACATTGTAATCTTTAACATTAGAGTCTCCTTGAACGATGAAACAAGTGTCGACGCTGCTGTTGTTTAAGGGCGCTTTCCTGGTCTAAACGATTTTGACATTCTTCATAAAAATCGAGGACCCGCTTAGCAAATACCGCCGCCGAAATATCATGCAATTTTTGCTGACGTTTGGCAACGGCTTCAGCCCGGGGCGGATTCTTCAAATAATTCAAAACCCCGTTGACCAGTTCAGCCCGCCGCTGAAAACTAATGCCAATTCCCGGATCATCAATTAGTTGATCAGTATACTCACTCCGGCGAACCACAATCGGTAAATCGGAGGCGAGTGCTTCATCATAGGTCAACCCTTGAGATTCGGAATCAGATGCCGAAACAAAAACATCCGCCATTTGATAATAATGGTGAACTTGATCATTGTTGACCTGACCAGTAAAGGTGACGTGATCCCCTAAGTTCATTTCCCGAACCTGACGTTCTAACGAGGAACGGGCGGGACCATCGCCGACAATTAATAACTGCGTAGCTGGTTCTTGGGCAACAATATCAGGCATAGAATTAATCAATTCTTGAATATTCTTTTCAAAGGCGAGTCGACTCAGCGACAACATCACTGGAGTATCGGCTTTAAAGCCATACTTTTGGCGAATTGCGGCTTTTTGTTCGTCAGTATCGCGAAGCTTATACACGCGTAGATTAACTCCCGTCGGAATAATCCGAATTGGTGACTCGACATGATAGCTTTCAAGCGTATCTAGAACCCGTTCACTCGGCGCAATAATTCCTGACATATTCTTAAGGTATAAATGTGCTAAACGAGCCACATCCTTCGGCTTGAGAATGCGACCATTGGCAATGTAGTGAAGATAATCCTGGTACATTGTGTGATAAGTATGCAGACAGGGAATCCCCATCTCCTTGGCGACCATCTTCCCCATTACACCAAGTGAGAACTCGGTCTGGTTATGGATGATATCTAAGTGGAGCTTACGGGCAATCCGGAGGGCTTTAAACCAACCACTAAACGCGATTCGCCGATCCTTAAATGAAACGAACGGAACACTGGCAAACCGGTAAATCCCATCTTCAGGACTATCCGTTGCCCGTGGATCTGACGATGTAAAAATGTAAACGTGGTGGCCCTGCGCAATTAACTCATCTCGTAAGGTCTTAATGGATGTCGCCACGCCGCTTACTTGTGGAAAATATGTATCTGTAAACAGTCCGATATTCAAACGAAATTCTCCTTTTTCAGCGTTTTTAACTCTTAATAACACATTCTAATTATTTTAAACTTTCTCTGCTTTTGTCGCAAGTCAAAACCCGCACCAGCGAAATCATGAATCACTGATGCGGGCCTGAATTAATTATTCTGATCTGCCTGATAAAGTTCTGGTAAAGAGTGTTTGATTAACTGTTCAACTTCAGCCGCACTCTCTAAACCTAGTGCTTGATGTAATAATGGCTGCAGTTGTCGAACTGACAGGCCACTAATGAGATGTCTTAACGGTAAAATGTGATCACTAGGGACCGAAAATTCATCCAATCCCATGGCCAAAAGTAATGGTTCCGCAACATGAAGGGCCGCCATATTACCACAAAGGCTCACCCACTTGCCTTCATTATGTGCCTGACGAATAACGTGCAAGACGGAACGGAGCATTGCTGGATGTAACGTCTGCAACAGCGGTGCCACCTGACCATTGGTACGATCAACCGCAAATAAATACTGTGCGAGATCATTTGAACCAATGCTAAAGAAATCCGCATACTGAGCAAATTGATCAATCATTGTCACGGCTGCTGGCGTTTCAACCATCATCCCGACTTGAACATTATCAGGAATCTTAATTCCCTCATCAGTAAGCTTTTGCCGTTCTTCATCAACAATCTGCCGGGCTTGGCGAAATTCCGATAATGTCGTCACCATTGGAAACATAATCGCGATTTTACCATAAGTAGCTGCCCGCAGTAACGCGCGGATTTGCGGACGAAGTAACTCTTGATGAGCTAATCCGAGCCGTAAGCCTCGCAATCCTAGCGCCGGGTTACTACCATCATCATAACTTGCGTCCTGAACTAATTTATCACTACCAATATCAAGAGTCCGAACCACAATTAGTCGTTCTGGCATGGCAGTAGCAACCTGCTTATAAATCGCAAATTGGGCATCCTCGCTGGCAAACCGGGCATCCTCCATTAGCATAAATTCCGTCCGGAATAATCCAACCCCTTCCGCACCGCTATGTGTAATGGAATTAATTTCGTCTGGCAAGGACATATTTGCAGCAATCCGAATCCGCTGCCCGTCAGTACTGCGCGTTTCCTGATGTTTCAACTTACCAAGTGCACTGTTTTCACGTGCATACTGGCCGGCCATTTTCTGGTATTGATCAATCTCCTGCGGTGAAGGTTGCAAAATGACCTTACCGTGAATACCATCCACAATTGCCACCATGTCATCATGAGCATATTTGGTCACTCCATGAGTTGCTACAACACTTGGAATGGCTAGTTCTTCGGATAATAAAGAGAAATGTGATGTTGCACCGCCTTCATCCGTTACCAGGGCAGCAACTAATTGACGATCAAGGCGAACAACCTGAGTTGGACTAATTGAATGGGCGATTACAACCGCCCGGTGGTCTAAATTAGCAACATCTGGAATCGGCTCTTGTAACAAGTGGCTCAAAAGGCGTTGGCCAAGGTCATGAACCACCCCGACCCAAAAAGGACTGCTGACTGCAATCGTGGACAGCTTTTGTAAACGATCTACCAACTGTTCCACCGTCCACTCAGCGGTCCAATGGTTTTCAATTAACATATCCATCGCCAGTTGGCGGACGGCTGGATCATTGATAACGGTCTGGAGCGTCCGAATGGTCATAATTGGTCGACCAAATTCTGCTTCCGCCTGGTCACCAATTTGTCGCAAATCATGGTTAATTAAAGAAAAAGAATCACGAAGCCGCTGTGCTTCATGATTCTCATCATCCGCGACCTTATTAGGTGCGGCCAGACTGGATGCCCCCATGACATAGACCGGTGCGATGGTAATCCCGCCACCGGCAGCAATGCCGTTGAGTGTGTGGGACATGATTAGTCAGCCAGTCCTTCCTTCTTCATTGTGTCTTCGATTGCTGCAATGGCATCCTTTTCGTCGTCACCTTCAGCAGAGATTGTTACTTCAGCGTTTTGACCAACACCAAGTGACATTACACCCATGATTGACTTCAAGTTAACGCTCTTACCGTTGTAAGTTAAGGTAATGTCTGAAGTAAACTTTGAAGCAGTTTGTACTAAAATCGTTGCAGGACGTGCGTGGATTCCAGTTTCAGCAGTAATAGTAAAATCACGTTTTTCCATTATAATCATTCTCCTTAGAACAATAATAGTTAAGCAGCACTTTTCGCGCTTTACTTTGTTTTATTATAGCGATTGTAAGCGGTAAATACAAGCGTAAAAATTACGATTCAGCCCGCTCACTAATTAGATGATAGTGAATTTCTCCACCATGCTTGGCATCCCCCTCAATTTGGGAACGGTATTGATAACTTTGAAACACATTTTGAAAATCCATGAACTGTTCCGGCTTAATGATCAGTTCTTTCACCTTTCCCGCATGCAGTTGATCCAATTGTGCTTGGTAATCAATTTCTGACAACCCATCATCCCCTTTAAAAAGTTTCTACTATATTATACATGATTTTCGCACCAATTTAGCAATCATTCATAAAGAGTGCTAAAATTTATTTGGATGCAGAGGTGATTAAACGGCGATAACGCTTGATCCAACAGCGTTTATTCACAATTCACTCAATCAGTGCATTCCCTTGCTTTCTGAAAAAAAG
>CAMXWI010000066.1 GCA_947252915.1 uncultured Lactobacillus sp. | reverse complement strand
CATTAGATTTCAATTAGAATGTACTTAATCAAATTAAATGAGGTAACACAAATGACTGCATTAAATTATTCTCAATTGAATAATGCGTTTAGCTACTGGTTCTGGAACTCCATCTCCTAGAGTCAGTAACCTTTTGTGATGGCTTCTAGGATTCATACATCCGGAAGCCGACCAACCTTAATTTGGCATACTACCATTTAAGAAACGAGCGCTCCCGGGTGTTGCAGAAATTGCAATTCCCGGGTTTTTTATTTAAAGGAGGAACTTTTCAATGCCAAAAATGAAAGCTAGTCTTAGTCAACAATTCAATCCCAACCTCTCTAGAGTTCAACCAACGCCCATCCGAGTGTTTGATAATCAAGCCAGTCAAATTCCCGGGATCGTGAAATTAACCCTTGGTGAACCGGACTTCAATGTTCCAGAAGTTGCTAAACAGGCTGCAATTAAGAGTATCAAAGATAATGACTCGCACTATTCAGCAGGTTCAGGAACCCCGGCTTTACGTGAAGCAATTGCAAACTATCTAAAGAAACATTATGATCTCGATTATGATGCCACAACTGAAATTGCAGTCACGATTGGCGCAACCGAAGCTATCTACGCCGCACTTTTTGCCATTATCAAACCTGGTGATCAAGTCTTAATTCCAACACCAACCTTCCCACTGTACGAAGCTGTCGTTAACCTTCTTGGTGGTGAAGCAATTAATCTTGACACCAGCAATAACAACTTCGTACTATCACCGGAAGCATTACAAACCACCTTAGACCAGCACGAAAATGTTAAAGCAATTGTTTTAAACTACCCATCAAACCCAACCGGAGTTACTTATTCAGCCGACCAACTAAAAGCTCTTGCAGACGTCTTAGCAGATACGAACCTGGTTGTGATTGCTGATGAAATCTACTCTGAACTAATTTATGGTGGTCAACACACCTCCATTGCAAAATTTCTTCCTGGACAAACCATCGTCCTCAATGGTGCCTCTAAGTCTGGAGCCATGACTGGTTACCGGATTGGTTTCATGGCAGCCCCAGCAGAATTGATGAAACGATTAGGGATGGTTCACTCAATCATGATTACCTCCCCTTCTGATCCAGCAATGGCCGCTGCCGTTCCAATCTTCGATAGCGAAGCAGGGCATCAAGCAACCCTTGATATGAAAGCAGCCTACGAAAAACGGCGCGACTTCTTAGTAGCCGCATTGCAGGATCTTGGCTTCGGTGTTGCAACTCCAAATGGTGCCTTCTACGTTTTCGCTAAATTACCGACCAAATATGGTACTGACGATGAAGCCTTTGCTACTAAATTAGCTCAAGAAGGTAAAGTTGCCGTTATTCCTGGATCATATTTCGGTGATGGCGGTGAAGGTTACTTAAGAATGAGCTACGCTACCAGCATGGACAACCTGAAATTAGCTGTCGACCGGATCAAAACTATGTTAAATAACTAGGAGGAATTCAATTATGACAAAAATTTTAATGACTAGTGTCCGCCCTGATGAACAAAAAGCGATCAACGAGTTTGCGGAACAACACCAGATCGATGTTGTAACTACCCCTAAGCCATTTATCGACGATGAAGCAATCGCGATGACTAAGGGAATGGATGGGTTAGTCATCCAACAACACGCCAAAGTTCCTGACAATGCCTATGCTGCTTTAAAAGCTAACGGCCTTAAACAAATTAGTACCCGAACGGCCGGTGTTGATACCATCAACGTTCCATTAGCACATGAAAACGGTCTAAAGGTAACTAACGTCCCAGCATATTCACCACGTAGTGTTGCAGAGCATGCTTTAATGCAAAGCTTCCGTCTTTTGCGTAAATCATACGCATTTGACCACCGGGTTGCTCAAAATGATTACCGGTGGGCTGGCCTGCAAGCCACTGAGATTCATTCCGCAACCATTGGGATCATTGGAGTTGGTCGAATTGGTGGCACCCTAGCTAAATTACTGAAGGCATTAGATGCACGAGTGCTCGGCTATGATGTCAAGCCACGAAAAGAAATGGATGGGATTGTCGAATACGTTTCAAAAGAGGAACTTCTGCAGCAATCTGACGTTGTCTCATTGCACGTCGACTTAAACGATACTTCCAAGGGTCTGCTAACGCTTGATGATTTCAAGTTAATGAAACCCACTGCCGGACTAGTCAACGCTAGCCGTGGACCTGTTGTCGTCACCAAGGACCTCGTCACCGCGCTTAAAGATCACGAGATTGCTGCAGCCGCTCTCGATACGGTCGAAGGCGAAGAACACATTTTTAATCAAGATCATCGTGAGGACGGTTTAGATGCTGTCCCATTAGTCAAAGAACTCCACGCGATGGACAATGTTATTCTGACCCCACACATTGCCTTTTTCACCAACATTGCAGTACAAAATATGGTTGAAATTGCCTTAACGGATGTCTTAACCATCCTTGATGGTCAATCATCACCTCACGAATTCAATTAAGATAAGGAGAAATTACAATTATGAAAGCCAAGCTCAAAGAATTAACGATGGCCACGCTTAACGGAAATGCCATCGCCATCGTCATTGCGCTAATTCCGAGTGCATTGCTCTCTCAATTACTACAATTTTGTCCAGTGAACTCGGTTACCACCGGGATTACCCATATGATTAATCTCGCGCAAGCCGCCTTTCCCTTCATTGCCGCCTTTGCGGTAGGAATGATCTTAAAATTCACCACTTTACAAGTCGGTTCGATGGCACTGGCAACCTTCGTGGCTGCCGGTAACGCGGTTCCCCACAAGACCGCTTTTATCATTAGCGGTTCTGGAATTATTTTGAATATTATGTTAACAACCTTTATTGCCTCCATTGTGGTAATCCTTTTAGATCAATTTCTTGGTCAGTTCAAAATGATTTTAGAGTCACTATTAGTGTTACTGATTGCTGGTGGAATTAGTCTGCTGACCATGCCCATAATGGTTGCAATTCAAAACGCAATTGGGCAGGTGGTCCAAGCCGCCACTAATATGTCACCACTATTAATGGGGATTGTCCTCGGAATGTTATTTGGGGTTCTGATTGTCTCCCCGATTTCCTCCGTTGCCATCGCAATGGCAATCTCGCTTTCCGGTATTGGCTCTGGGGCCGCAAATGCTGGAATCGTTGCCTGTTCCTTTACTTTGGCATGGATGGGAGCAACTGTGAACCCGATTGGTGGAACCCTGGCGCACTTCTTAGGTTCACCCAAGATTCAAATGGCCAACATGCTCGAAAAACCAAAACTATTCATCCCGGTAATTATTGCTTCAGGTATTTCTGGTTTATTCGCAGCAATTTTCCAAATGAACGGTACGCCATTCTCCGCTGGATTTGGTTTTTCAGGATTAATCGGTCCACTGACCGCCTACCAGCATTCTACCGGTTCATTCCTCCTGCTACGGGTAATCCTGGTGTTTGTAATCGTTCCGGTAATCTGTGCTTGGCTCATGAATTTCATCTTTGTTAAACGCACTACTTTTGTTCAGCCAACTGATCTTAAACTGAATCTATAATGTTTCATGTGAAACACAAAAAGGTGATCGAAAAATCGATCACCTTTTTGTGTGTTATCAAGTATTTTAATTTTAGTAAATGCCGTCGTAAGCCTTTTGGAATAGCTTAACAACTTCTTCAACAGTTCCCTTCCGTGGGTTGGAGAATGCATTACCATCCTTTAATGCATTCTTGGCCATTAATTCAAAGTCTTCTGGCTTAGCGCCAATAGCCTTAATTGAATCAGGAATACCAATTGACTTAGCTAATTCACGCATCCCATCAATTGACTTGTGGGCAGCTTCCATAGTCGTCATACCAGTTGTGTCATAACCCATAATTTGGGCTAATTTAGCAAACCGGTCTGGACAAGCAATGATGTTCCATTCTTCAACTACTGGCAGCATCAAAGCACAGCAGACACCATGAGGGGCATCATATTGGCCACCCAATTGGTGCGCCATTGCATGAACATATCCCAAGTTAGCGTTATTGAAGGCCATTCCGGCAAGCATTTCCCCTTCGACCATCTTGGTCCGAGCTTCAACATTGTGACCATTCGCAACCGCTTCAGGTAAGTATTGTTGAATAATTTGAATGGCCTTTTCACATTGGCTATCAGTAATATCATTGTGGTCAACTGAAACGAATGGTTCAACCGCTTGAACGTAGGCATCCAAACCAGTTGCGGCAGTTGTGGCTTGTGGAATGTCCAGCATGAGCATTGGGTCATTAAATGAAACCAATGGAATGTTCCGCCATGAAACAACTACAAACTTTAGGTGAGTATCTTCATTGGTAATTACTGCGTGCCGGGTCAATTCAGAACCGGTACCAGCAGTCGTGTTTACCGCCATCAATGGTGGCAATGGCTTATCTAGCGTTTCAATTCCGGCTAGTTTAGTAATATCGTCACCATTGGTGAGAATAATTCCAATTCCCTTACCACAGTCATGAGCAGAACCACCACCAACGGTGATAATGCTGTCACAACCTTCATCCAGATAGATTTGCTTCCCCTTCTTGATATCACGAATCTTTGGATTTTCTTCTGCACCATCGAAGATGCCGTATTCAACGCCCGCCTTCTTCAATGAGTTAACAGTTTGATCAACTGGTCCATTTTCAATTTTACCGATGTGACCACCAGTAACTACGAGGACCTTATGCATACCAAGCATCTTAGCCCGATCACCAATCTTGGCGATTACTCCAGGGCCAAAGAAGTTTACGCTTGGCATTAAGAAATCAAATTGTCGTTCCATGATATTGCCTCCAATAAGTTAATTACAGTATTGATTGTAATACCAAGTTTGTGAAAATCAACACAATTTACAAGAAACTAAACATTTTTATTAATCTGTTTCATTAAAACCATGGATTATCGATTCATGAAGGATTGTAAAATCAATCACATTATTTATGATATGGTAAGCCGTTAATAATCGTAAATGCCCGATAGATTTGTTCCGTGAGCACCAGCCGCATCAATTTATGGGGAAGTGTAAACCGACCAAATGAGATCTCCGTATTTGCCCGTTTCAAAACGGCTGGACTTAAACCTAGTGACCCACCAATCACAAAAGTAAGGTCACTATGCCCATAGGTGGTTAACTGATTAATCTCCTTAGCAAATTCTTCTGAAGAACGTTCCTTTCCCTTAATCGCCAACGCGAATACGTATTCCCGATCTTTAAGCTTACTGAGGATCCGCTCCCCCTCCTTCGCCATGACCTCAACCATTTCATTTTGGCTAAGTGATTCAGGAGCCGGTTCATCGGCAACCTCAACAATCTTAAATTTACAAAACCGCCCAAGGCGTTTTTGATATTCTGCAATTCCATCTTTAAAATACTTTTCTTTGACTTTTCCCACACCAATAATTTTAATATTCAAATTCTTCATTCCTTACTTTTTTCTTGCTATTTTACCATCATGTTAATAACTAGAACTTTTCAACAATTTTTCCACAAGTTATCCACAGAAGATCGTGGATAACTCGGGAAGTTCGTTCTTCTATCTTTGGTCTACCCCGAATTAATAACTTAAGTTATCCACATTAGCAACAAAAACAATCGTTCGCTCGCCTTAATCTTAGTGCCTGATATAGCAACGTTTATGACGATTTTGATTAAATTTAATCCACTTATCAACAAGTGTGGATAAAATCTGTGGATAACTTTTTACACAAGAAAAATCGTTGAAATAACAACTATCAACAGCCTGTGGATAATTATGTGGATAACTTTTCCACGGTTTGTTATTAATCACCAATCTTTAGACGAATCATTCGTTTTTC
>CAMXWI010000065.1 GCA_947252915.1 uncultured Lactobacillus sp. | reverse complement strand
GGCACAGCGACAAATAAAGGTTTTTTCACATAATGATTTAGACGGGTTTGGGGCGCCATTTTTACTAACGGCGGTTCAGGAATTAGTATTCCCGGACGAAGAATTTAAGATTACCAATATTGGAGCAGGTAAGATTGATGAAGAATTGGATTATTGGTTTACCCATGCCGATTTAGGGGCTTATACTGATGTCTACATTATGGATATGACGCCCGAAAGTAAGCACACTTTTCAGCAACTAAACACCAATTTTGCCAACCACTGGTTAGTGTTTGATCATCATGAAACGGCGGCGGCTTCCCGGCAACAGTATTCTAATAACATGGTGACTTTTGATAATGGTCAGAACCAAAGCGCCACTAGCTTAGTTTGGAATTGGGTTCAGCAACAGGACAGGGCGAATCGCTTGGCTCTAGAACGTCAAACGACCTTAGCACAAATTGTGGAATTGATTCGGGCCTATGATACTTGGGATTGGCAAAATGATCCAACCTTAGCGAAGGAAGTTAAAACGGGAGCGGATGAATTGGACCAACTCTTTTGGTTTTATCCGTTAGATCATTCTGCAGAATTTATTCAAAAAGTTTATTTAAAGGGCTGGCAGCAATATCGTGCAGAAAACGCGCTGCTGATTCAAACGCTAAATGATCGGCGTCAGCACTACCTTCACCATCACTTGAAAGACGTTTTAATTGATGAATTAGGTGGTCATAAGTGGGGTTTTGTATACGCTGACGATTACAAGTCTGAAATTGCGCATGCGTTATTAGAAGAGCATCCCGAAGTCGCAGCAGCGCTGGTGATTAGTCCGACTAGTTTGTCCCTGCGGAGTAATGGTCAGATTGATGTGGCCAAATTTGCAGAAAAGTATTTCCGTGGTGGTGGCCACGCAGATGCTGCTGGTGGTCGAATTGATATTAATATGATCCAAGTTGGGGAGCGTGCCGTGATTGAGCATGTGCAGAACCAAATTCAAGAAGCAGAGGCAGATCAGGCGGCAAATCAGGAAACGGTCGCAGATAATTTAGACCCAGCGGTGGCAGCAAAACTGGCTGCTTTGTTTGGTGATCAGAACTAAAAAAATGGCTCCAATTTGGAGCCATTTTTTATAACGATGATTTTTGGTAATTAGCGTGCAAAAAGCGGTCCATTGTAATTGGATCTTCACCAGTAAGGCGGTGGAAATCATTACTAGTTGCGCTCATTAAACCGCGCCCACCAGCATCGTACATGGAAGCTAGTTCAGCACCGCCATCATTCTTATATATTCTTCCGAATTGTTCAACCGTCACTGGTCGATAGGAAATCGGCTGCCCAGTGACGTCGGTCATGATTTTGGCTAGCTCAATCATATTATAATTTTGCGGCATCGAGAGGAGATAACTTTGTCCATGATCTCGCATGGTTGGTTGCGCAGCTAGACTAGCAATTGCTTTAGCACTGTCGTTACGACTAATAAAGCTGAGTGGTCGGTCGCCAACTGGGTAGATAAGATGACCACGTTCGATTAATTCCGGTAAGTACGGCACCAGTGGATCTGCATAGAGGGTATTGCGGACATAAGCGTATGCTAAACCGCTTCCCGCGAGACGCCGGGGAACGTAAGCGTAGAATGGTGACATTTGAAATGGATTATTAGTTTGATCGGCAAAGAAGCTAACGAAAATGAAGCTTTCAATTCCATTGCGCTTGGCACCGGCCAACACATTTTCAAATTCTTGAACCCGTTGTATTAAGTTATAGGTGATACTTGGAATATATATGAGAACGTCAATATCAGTAAAACTTTGGTCAATTGTTGATGGATCGGTGTAATCTAAGTGAGTAACGGTCATACTGGTACCATCGAAAAGGGAAGCCTTTTTCATGTTATGAACACCAACGCGAATGTCAGCTTCGTCAACATAATTCCGTAGGTGATGAACAACCTTTTGACCTAGATGGCCGCTAGCGCCAGTAACTAAGTAATTCATTGTTGATTTTCCTCCTTTGTGTGGGCAACTAAAATGTCATTAATGATGTCTTCTAAAGTAATCCGGGATAACCGGCCAAACGCGGCGTTCTGCACTTCTTGGTAGGCCTGATCGAGAACTTTTTGAATATTACCGCCCACGATACATTCTGGATTGGTTGTGGGGTCGACACTAAAAAGCTGGCGATCTCCTTCAACCGCATAGTAAATATCCAGTAAAGAAATCGCGCTCGGCT
Source organism: uncultured Lactobacillus sp. (assembly GCA_947252915.1). Taxonomy (GTDB): domain Bacteria; phylum Bacillota; class Bacilli; order Lactobacillales; family Lactobacillaceae; genus Limosilactobacillus. The sequence goes on along the minus strand of CAMXWI010000065.1, from coordinate 3,606 downwards.
GCTTAGCAAGATGGGGATTCGGTGAACCATGGGTGGTTTGGATTAGACCGGCCTTTTGTAATGCTCCCATGATGCGACGAACCACGACCGGTGACGTCATGACACTTGCCGCGATATTTTCACTAGAGAGTTTGGTGTTTTCATAGATATTTAAGTAGGCCAGGATGTGGATAGCATCACTAAACCGAGTTGAAACTTTCATAAACTCACCTCAATTAAGAAATGTGATTGACTATAATATACTCTACTGATCGTAACTTTTCAAGTTACAAAATTAAACGTTAACCTTGACACTTTAGAGACTAAAGATATAATTGACGTAACTAAAATAATTACGACTAGGAGGGCTGAAATGATTAAATACGACCACGTAGCTAAAACCTATTCCTCCGTTCCGGTCATTCGGGATGTTTCATTTGAAATTAACGAAGGGGACCTCTTTGTGTTGGTTGGCCCCAGTGGGAGCGGGAAAACTACTTTATTGAAAATGTTCAATCGCTTAACTGTCCCCACCGAAGGGAACGTCTATTATCAAGGGAAAAAGATTAAAGATTATGATCTCCAACAATTACGATTACAAACTGGCTATGTTTTACAAGACAGTAGCTTATTTCCTAATTTAAATTTGCAGGATAATATTGCAATTCAATTAGAACAGCAAGGAGTTGCGAAAGTAAAACGTCATCAGCGGGCGTATGAACTATTACGGGCAGTCGATATGAATCCCGAAAAGTACGCTAAACGGATGCCAAATGAACTGTCCGGTGGTGAACAACAACGAGTCGGCATCATTCGGGCGCTCGCAGCTAGACCAGCGGTCATTTTAATGGATGAACCGTTTAGTGCTTTGGATCCAGTGGTTCGTCGTCAACTGCAAGATCTAGTGTTGAAACTACAGCAGCAGACTAAAACCACCATCATCTTTGTGACGCACGATATGCATGAGGCATTACGGCTGGGAACTAAAATTGCGGTACTTAAAGACGGTATTTTACAGCAGGTTGGCACACCCCAGGAAATTATTAACCAGCCCGCAACTGAATTTGTGAAAGAGTTCTTTCATGGACATGGCTTTCATTTTGCACTGGGGGCAGTCCTTGATGGCGGATTGGGGAAGAAAGTCAGCACGGTTTCTGATGATTTACCCATGGTCACTGCTAAAAAATTGGAGGAACTATTTGCGTTTTGCCGTGACCATCAAGATCAGCAGTTTGTTGTGCAGACTGACGATGGTCAATACATCGTTAATCGGCAGGACGTCTGGAATTATTTGATTAGGAGGGAAGAGAATCGTGTTTAACTCAATTGCAGAAACGCTTCACACTCAACAGGGAGCAATCATTAAGGCAACCGAGCAGCACATCAGCATTTCTTTACTGTCCCTGTTAATTGCGATGGTGATTGCCATTCCATTAGCCATCCTGCTGAAGGATCATCGTCGCATCGCCGAAGGCTGCTTGCAAGTTGCGGGAATTATCCAAACGATTCCTAGTTTGGCCATTTTAGGGTTACTAATTCCGCTGGTGGGGATCGGCACGGTACCGGCTGTAATTGCCCTCGTGTTATATGCTATTATGCCGATTTTTCAAAATACTTATGCTGGACTCACGCGGATTGCTCCAAATTTAGAAGAAGCAGCGACAGCTTTTGGCCTCACTAAATGGAAAAAGTTGCAACGGCTTGAATTACCATTGGCGATGCCGATGATTTTATCAGGAATTCGAATTTCGCTTGTGATGATTATTGGTACCGCGACTCTGGCAGCCTTAATTGGCGGTGGTGGTCTTGGAACCTTTATCTTGACGGGAATTCAATCCAATAATAATACCTATGTCATTATTGGGGCGGTGTTGTCCGCCATTCTAGCCTTTTTCTTTAGTTGGTTATTAAAGTTTGTCGGCAGTAATACCAAACGTCTGCGGATCGGGATGGTCGCGATCGTAATTTTACTATTTGGATTTGGCGGTTATAAAGGGTATCAAGTATTGCGTCCTGCGCCAACTAAGATTGTGATTGCTGGAAAAATGGGTAGTGAACCCGATATCTTGATTCATATGTATAAGGATCTGATTCAGCAGGAAGATCCCCAGGCAGAGGTTACTTTAAAACCAAATTTTGGTGGTACGACATTCCTGTTTAAGGCGTTACAAAGTAATCAAATTGATGTTTATCCGGAATTTACGGGAACGGTCAACCAACAAATTATTAAGTCCAAGCGAAAAACGGGAGCTAATCCGCAAGAGACATATCAGTTGGCTAAGCGGGAATTAGCACGCCGTTATCAAATGCGTTATTTGAAGCCAATGCAATATCAAAATGGGTATGCATTAGTGGCAAGCCCGCAGTTTGCCAAAACTCACCAGTTAACAAAGATGAGTCAGCTTGCTAATTATAATAATGAAATTACTGCTGGCTTTGATCCAGATTTCTATCAATTGCACGATGGTTATCAAGGATTGAAGCAGCCATATGGCTATCATTTTAAAAATGTCAAAACCATGGAGCCATCAATTCGTTATCAGGCCATTGCCAATGGGCGGGTGAATGTGGTCGATGGCTACACCACGGATCCGCAAATTACCCAATATCACTTGAAAATGTTACAGGATGATCGCCACTTCTTCCCGCCATATCAAGGGGCACCACTAATGAAGGAGAGTTTTGCTAAGCGGAATCCACGGGTGGTTGCTGCTCTCAACAAGTTGGCCGGGAAAATTACCACGAAGGAAATGCAGCGGATGAACTATGAAGTAACGGTTAAAAAGAAAAGTGCAGCAACAGTGGCTCGGCAGTATTTGGTAAAACATCATTTATTAGATAACTAAAGTGGGAAACTCAGAATGCGCATTCTGAGCTCCCACTTTAATTTATGAATTGGTAATTACGACTTTAGTTCCTTGTTTGATATTTTGGTACAACCAACGTGCGTCTGGTACGGAGAGACGGACACAGCCATGCGAATTGGCAGTTTTACCCAGTGCTTGGGCCTCACTAACCAGGTATTGGCCTCGACGGTTAATCGGGACGGAGTGGAAAAGGTATTCGCCATGATTTTTCCAAGAAACCCAGTAACGGGCGCCTTCGCCACTTTTGGCGTTAAAAAATGATTGGCCGCGTTCGGCTTGAATATGATAAGTACCAGTTGGCGTATTATTGTCCTTACCAGAACCCGTTGACGCATACATTGTGTATAGGGTTCTTCCGTGATTAATTAAGTAGACCCTTTGGCGCTTTTTCGAAACGAGGATCCAGAGATGAGGGTATTGACTAACGTTCGGGTAAGGTTTCGTTTCGGATGAATGTTGCCATTGATTACTGGTTGGCGTCTGGTGAGTGATTGAAGTATTTTCAAGATGTTGGTGAAAAAGGTAGCGTCCACCAAAAAGTACCAGGAACACCAGTATGGTCAAAATGATCAAATGACGAATCAATTTCATAATGAACTTCCTTAATTATTAATGATTAGCCCTGAGTTTAGCACAAAAAGCTGCCAAAGAAGTAAGCTTAACCAGAATTTAAATGATTAGCAAAAACCGGTCAGTATCAAACAATGGCTATAATGCCCTCTGAGTATACAGATGAAATGGAAAATTCATCTTATATATT
>CAMXWI010000064.1 GCA_947252915.1 uncultured Lactobacillus sp. | reverse complement strand
GATCCTCGCAACCGTCTCGTGGGCTCGGAGATGTGTATAAGAGACAGGATATAGTTTTCCAGAAGCTCTTCAGGAAACGAAAACACAAACACACAGCGTTTTCTGGAGAGTTTTAAATTAACTTGATATTAGTATATTTACTAAATATAGTCAATAACTTGCACAATAAATAACGGGAGGTGAGGGGATGAAACAAAACATCAATCTTCATGTCGAGTTTGCTAAGAACGGCAAAGTTCTTGATGGGGCAGAAATTAAAGAACTAAAAAAGTCCAATCCCTCAAAAGAAGAATTGGACAAATTAGGCGTAAAAATCACACAAGAATTTTAAATGTTGAAGTTGACGTTAAAACTCTTTCCGCAATGTGTACAGATTGCGGGAGTTGAGTTAGCTACAAATTGCTGGTGGCAATTTGGGCATTTAACAGAAATACCTTGTGTTTTGAGAATCTGTTCTGCTTTTTGCTTAGCTAATTCGTTTAAATCCATGTTTTAACCTCCTTTGAGGTGATTATATCAGAGCGACTTGCACAAGAAATAATTGAAAGGAGGCATGACAATGCCTGTAGAACAAGCATTAGAAAAGACAGCTGCGGATGTCGAAACACAAATCAAGATGAAATTGCTGGAACGGCATATGTCGCAAGTTGAATTATCGAATTTGATTAAAGAAAACTCACAGTCGGTAAATCGGGCGATTCATGGTGCTAATAATCCTAAGTCTAAGGCGATTCGCCAAAAGATCTACCGGGTATTGGATATGTAAAGGGGGTGATTCTATGGAACTAAGCATTGACGATAACGTGTTAGAACGACAGGTTGCATTTGTGATTAAGAAGTGGGGTTTAGTTCCACGGGAACAATTAAAGGGTAAAAAGATCACGATTGATGAGTACCGTAAACGGTATTGTTGTAACCATTCAAGACGTTGGGTGCAACAGTTTATTTTTGCTGATCACCCAGAAACCTTGTTCAAAAATGGGGGATTTGTTATGAATCCGTTTGGCAACGAGTCTGGAATGAAGAGTATCCGCATTCGAGAGTACCAAGCAGCTTTGTGGCACGAAAAGCACGATCATGAAATTGACTGGAACGCTCGATTAGAAAAGGGGTGATTTGATGGCGTTAAGGAATGTAATTCTAGGATTGATGTTTGTCATTTTGATAGCCGTTGCATTAAGTGGCTTCACATTAGTTACGAAGCTAGCAGTTGGTGTAGCAACCGTAGTTGTTTTGATCCTGTGGATTATTGATGAATGGAGGTGTTAATAATGAGTGAAAAATCATTAATAGATTTTGAAGAAAAGACTCAAGGCGATACTAAACCCATGAAAAATTGGTCAAGGGTAATCATTGAAACAGACGAAAAGAACCCTAAGCTTTTAGCAGTAATCACAAATGATGATTGCGAAACTGCTGAAGGGCTTAGAGTTCGATTCAAACCAAGCGTATTGCCATACACCTAGTCTTTATCCCTTGGTGGGAACGGGTCATTACCATAAGAATTCTTTAAGTTAATTTGACCATCACGCTTCTGACTCACAAGTTCAGCGTTACTATTAACAGCTTGTTGACGACCAATCTTAATAGCTTCAGCTTTGCTTGAAACAATTTTAGAAGCACGAGAACTTCCAGAACTATGAATAGCCCATTTGTTACCACGAGGGGATACCCAAATTTGTTTACTCATAAACTCACCTCCTCTCATCAGGAGAGAAAGGAACAATATGAAGCAGATAACACTAAGGCTTCCCGATGAACTGTACAAGGAAGCAAAAAGGATTGCAGAGCGTGAAGGCTTTAGCTTCAACTCATTTGCAATCCAAGCATTTAGTTATTATGTGAAAAACTATGAGTTACCAACTCATAAATGTTTGCTTTGTGGAGATAATGCTGATTTAGAGCTAGATGATGGACGATGGATTTGTGATAGCTGCGCACAAATTCAAGGAGAACTTTCCAAAATGTAAGTCTAGACCATATCCCAATAGTTCATGAAATTCTTTGCATCAATTTGTAATTCTACTAAGTTTACATCGAGCTTTGAATTGCTGGGAGTTAAGAGTTTGCCATTTTGTAGGTTAAGAAGACCAGCTTGAGCGTCATATTTGCTTGCGTTATTAGCTACGTCTAGCAAAGCGAGCATTGGCATTATATTCCTTTTAGTAACTTTTTCCTCTGGCTTTTTAACGTTATAGAAAATCTTTACTAATACTTTTTTGCCATTAATATTCATCCCAATTTCTGGTGATGCGTTAATAACCAAACCGTTATAAGACCATTGCGACTTGTTAACTGGGAAAAAAGAAACATTATTTTTAGATACAAAGGTAGAAAACCTTTTAACAGCTTTTCGGTAATTGGTTCTTTTATTATGATTTTGAGGTTCATTCTCAACGGATTCACACAAATTTTCTAAGGATATTTTGCCTTCCGAAAATTGCTTTATTGAATTACGCAGATTTAACCAATAATCAATCGCTGGTGAATAGTTGCTCTCTTTAATATTCTTCACAGCTGTCATACGGGCACCGGTAGAAACCGATGCTTTGAAATGGATAAATTGGGTTAAAGAAATTTTTACAGTCATTATTTGTGAACCTCTTTTAAGTCAATTTTGCCATTATCTTTTTCAAATTGTCGTACATGCCTAATTATCAATTGCTCGATCTCTTTATTCATAGAACGGCCATTGTAGTCAGCGATGTATTTCAGCCTTTCTTTTAAGTCATCTTCAATCCTGACACCTAATACAGGTAACTTTGATGCCATAGTATCACCACCTTGTTGTTATTGTAACAGCAAAATAAAATCACATTTACTGTTGACAACACTATAACAACACTTTAATATGATAGTCGTAGGAGGTAACAACACTATGACAACACCAAAGAAAAGAACAGGAATTAGAATGCCTGAAAAACTAGACAGTCAGCTTAAAACAATTGCTGACGAACAAGGCTTTACCAAAAACGCTGTAATGCTGCAAGCACTGCAAATTTTTGTCAAAAAGAATGGAGTTAAGGACTAATGGCAATGACAGAAGAAGAGAAACGTGAAATCGCAATGATGACGGCTGAACTGTTGAAGAAGGACAACGAGCCAAAGGTCAGTACCGAGTGGCAACAATTAAGCCGTGAAATTGCTGATTACTGTAAGGAGCAATCAAAAGATTACGACCAACCAGCATTTACCACAATTCAAAATGCTATTTACAACCCAATTCGCTACGTTCTCGGGGTTCATAAGATTAACAAAATTCGAGGCACAGAGGTTGATGAGGCACGTAAGATTTTTGAATTTATTAAACAAGAAAGGAGTGAAAACAATGAGAGTTCTTAAACCACTTATTTACATTGCCACATCAAGCGTTGGGACAATTGCATATCGCGAAGGTAATATGTCGCTAATGAGTGCAATGTTTCTAATCGGAGATGTGTTCTTTGGCTACGATATGGCGATGTATTTCACTAATAACAAATATCCAATCATTCGGCACATTGTCGATGAATTATTTGCTGACGGCACAAAAAAAGGAACTAGCCGCCACTAGTTCCTGAATATAAATAAATACAACTCGAGGTAATTATAACATGAAAACAACAGCAAAGCAGCAAGAATTAACTGACTTAATTGATCGTAACTTACAGAATTATGCAATTCAAATGCACAAACTAAATCAGTATCAGGGTAGTTATAGTGCTCAGTCATTTGCTCAACATATCCATGAATTAGTAAGCGTGCTAGATGACACGCAATATTATGCTCAAGAACTCGAAGAAGAAAGCTACAAGGTTGCAGAAAAGGAGGCTGGTCAATATGCCTGACCTCTATTGCGCAAATTGTGAGCAAACTATTGGAATGGATAAAGATAGCGGTGATGATCGTTATTGGTATGTGGCCAATCCTAAATATAGCAATGATGATGAAGAAGTGTTTTGCAGCAAGCAAGAAGCTATTGAGTATTACTATGACGTTCCGGTAAATCAATTAGGTTTGAAATATGGCTATGTAAGCGAATTAGAACAAGCAGAATGGGATCGTGAGATCGAAGCATTGCATCAACAATATAGCATTCCCAACGGTGAACCCGAAGATAACCCAGATCGAAATTATGGCTACTCAATTGACGATTTGCCTTTTTAAGGAGGTACTAAATGCCAATGACAAAGCAAGAACAAGAGTGGCAGCAAACTTTTAGTAGTATTGTTGACCGCTTTTCTAACAACCTTTTAAACGAAGCTAAACAAAATTCAGAAAGGTATCGGGACGCTTCAAAATATATCAAACGAATTGGTCAACAATCGTTTGGTGATATTACTGACCCGGTGGATCGTGCAGCCCGAACCATTAACGGAGCCATTTGTGAATTAGCTTTATACAAGTTACACGAAGAAGAACGTGATTTACCAATTAAACGAGGTGAAGATAATGACTGATCAAAAAACAAGCGTTTTTGAAACGCTATCTAAAGTTGATATATCAGATCATGTTAACAAGAAGATGGGACTTGATTACCTTAGCTGGTCATGGGCATGGTCAAAGTTAAAAAGTATTTATCCCAATACACCAGTACCAGAACCAACTTTATATCAAGAAATGATTTTAACGAAAAATGGATATGAGTTAACCGATCGAAAGGTGCCTTATTTAACAACACCAACAGGAACGATGGTACAAGTTACCGTTTTAATTGAAGGTGAACCATATACCCAAAGTCTTTACGTGATGGATAATCGCAATAAAACAGTTATTAATCCTCAACAAAATTTGATTAACAAAACACTCCAGCGTTGCACTGTCAAGGCAATTGCAATGGCTGGATTAGGGCTTAATTTGTATGCTAACGAAGATTTACCAATGGGTGACATTAATTCCCATGACCAGCAACAAGCGGAACGAAAAGCAGCTAATAATCAGCAACAAAAGAAACAGAATCCTTTGCAAAGATTGGCTGCTGAATACAAACAAAAATTACAAACAGCTGTTCAAGCAACCGGAAGGACAGAAAAATCTATTCAGAAAAATGTTGTTGATACTTGCAAATCAGACGTTAAAGGGTATGCCGAATTTGATAAGCAACAACAACTAACACAATGGATAAAGGTACTTGATAGAATAATCCAAGACGCAGCGCAAGTTGATATGTTTGCGGAGAATAACTAGTGTTTGGCTTTATACGTAAGATTGTTGGCCGCTTCCTGATTATCCGTCTTAATGATGATCCTGACTTGACTAAGTTATTGAAGTACAAGCGTAAGGGTAAACATATTCGAGTCAAAGTTGAAGCGATTGACGATCGACAAATTAGTGATGATCAACGTAAGAAAATCTTTGCCTTAATCAATGATTTTTGCAATTACACGGGTGACGTTCAACATGACGCTGAGGAATATTTCAAATTCCGTACTCAAATGAGTTTTGGGATTGAATACTTTCATTTATCCAATTGTTCTGTTACGACGGCTAATCAAATGATTTTAACCATCCTGGACTTTTTATTTGAAGAAAATATCCCGTTCAAGCTGAAAACATGGGAAGCCATTCCAAACGAGTTTCCCAAGCAAGTATTAGCCATGAAGACTAGATCGTGTGTCATTTGTGGCAAACCAAATGCTGACTTAGCCCACTACCGGGCCGTTGGAATGGGCCGTAATCGACACGAAATTGACGAACGCAAAATGTATTTCATGAGTTTGTGTCGTGAGCACCATCAGTATCAACACCAGATAGGGATTAACAGTTTTTGCCAAAAATTTCATATTAAACCAGTCAAATTATCAGACGAGGATCTAGTGAGATTTCATATTTTGACAAAAAAGAGATTGAAGGAGTTGAAAGAGGATGACCGAGAAAAAGCGTAAATTTAAAT
>CAMXWI010000063.1 GCA_947252915.1 uncultured Lactobacillus sp. | reverse complement strand
TCCTCGCAACCGTCTCGTGGGCTCGGAGATGTGTATAAGAGACAGGTATTTATCCGGCCATCCAGTGACACAGTACCAGCGAGTCCGTCAGCAACAGCATATGCAGCGGATTATGGATCTCAAACCAGGATCTTCAGTAAAACTCTTAGTCTTGCTCAACCAAATTCGTCAAATTAATACCAAAAAGACGCATCAACCAATGGCGTTTGCATCTGCTTCTGATGAAACCGGTAGTATGGATATTACCATTTTCCCTCGTCAGTACCAGCGGTTTGTGGATGCTTTGAAGCCGAACACAATTGTAATGATTGAGGGATCAGTTGAGCAGCGCAATGAGCGGTTACAGGTTATTGCAAATCAAATTATTCCTGTCGAAAAACTATTGAAGAATCACCGTCAGGTTAGCCATCAACGATGGGTCGTTCGAATCAGTGATAATTCATCAGTTAAAGAACTGCTACCAAAGATGCTTGATATGACTAAGAATCTACATGGCAATACGCCGGTGGTAATTTATAATGTGGCCGCTCAACAAGCAACAACATTACCTCAGCAGCAGTGGGTCGGTCAGCAAGATGAAGTTCGTGATATATTGGACAAGGTGTTTGGCAGTAACAACGTTGTTCTACAAACGTTTGACAAGTAAGCGCCATCATAAAAGTGTCTGGAAAATGATGATTTTCACGAGAAAATTAATGTAATTTTACAGACACTCAAATTAAAACGTGTTATTATAGCACTGTACTATCAAAGCTGCTAAATCAAGATTGATTGAGGTGGTATTGCAAAAGGAGAGAATTCTGTTATGAAGAAAACCAAGATTGTTAGTACCTTGGGTCCGGCAAGTACGGACGTAGATACAATCGTTAAGTTAATTAACGCGGGTGCAAACATTTTCCGTTTTAACTTTTCACATGGTGATCATCCTGAACACCTTGGTCGTTTGAACAACGTCCACAAGGCTGAAGAAATCACTGGTAAAAAGGTTGGGATTATGCTCGATACCAAGGGTGCTGAAATTCGGACGACCGTTCAAAAGGACGGTAAGATCGAATACAACATCGGTGATGAAGTTCGGATCTCAATGGATGACAGTATCGAAGGTACTCACGATAAGATCGCGGTTACTTACGAAGGACTTTATGATGACGTTCATGAAGGTGGACACGTTCTGTTTGACGATGGTTTGATTGACATGGTCGTTGAAACGAAGGACGAAGCTAATAAGGAATTAGTATGTAAGGTTCTTAACCACGGTGTTCTTGGCTCCCGGAAGGGTGTAAACGCTCCTGGAGTTTCCATTAATTTACCAGGAATTACTGAAAAGGACTCCAGTGATATTCGTTTTGGCTTGGAAAATGGCATTAACTACATTTCTGCTTCCTTTGTTCGGAAGGCTCAAGACGTTCTTGATATTCGGGAACTTTTAAAGGAAAAGGATATGGAAGATGTCCAAATCTTCCCAAAGATTGAATCACAAGAAGGAATCGACAACTTCGAAGAAATCATTGCAGTTGCTGATGGTTTGATGGTTCCTCGTGGTGACATGGGGGTTGAAATTCCAGCTGAAAATGTTCCGTTGGTTCAAAAGCGGATGATTCGTCGTTGCAACGTTTTAGGTAAGCCAGTTATTACTGCTACCCAGATGTTGGATTCCATGCAAGAAAATCCACGGCCAACTCGTGCTGAAGTTTCTGACGTTGCTAATGCCGTCTTTGATGGAACGGACGCCACGATGCTTTCTGGTGAAAGTGCTAATGGTGACTACCCAGTTGAATCTGTTGCTACAATGGCTCGGATTGACGTTAAGGCTGAAAATAACCTTGATCAATTCGGTACTGAAACGTTCAACTTCGATAAGTCAGACGTTACTGAAACGATCGGTTCAGCAGTTTCTAACGCGGCGCGTGATCTTGGTATCAAGACGATTGTTGCGGCTACTGCTTCTGGTTACACTGCGCGGATGATTTCAAAGTACCGTCCAAATGCTGATATTGTGGCTTTGACATTTGATGAACGGACTCAAAAGGGTCTGATGATTAACTGGGGTGTTCAACCATACGTTGTTGAAAAGCCAGCTAATACTGATGAAATGTTTAAGTTAGCTAATGATGAAGTTAAGAAGTTAGGCTTTGCTAACGAAGGGGATCAAATTATCGTAATTGCCGGTTTACCAGTTGGTAAAAAGGGAACCACTAACATGATGCGGATCCAAACTGTTAAGTAATGTTCTTAGTTAATCCTAAAAGAGGTTGGAATTAGTTCCAGCCTCTTTTACTTTACATAAAATCCATGTAAAATAGAATGGTTATGATGCTGAGCAAAAAGTGAGGAACAAAAGATGAACCAAGACTTGGGAAAAGTTGTTAGTGCAGTAATGATTGATGAAAATGATCAATATTATTTTGTCCAGCCGGCACGGAATGGTCAAACTTATCGTTTACCAAAGGATGAGTCACCACAAGTATTACATATTGGTGGTTCAGTGCAGGGGTTTGTATATGAAAATGAAGACCACCAATTACAGATGACGTGTCAGCACATTCCAACCGTACAGGTGGACCACTATGACTTTGGCGAAGTTGTGAGTGTTCGGCGTGATTTAGGGGTTTTTGTGAACATTGGACTGCCCAATAAAGATATCGCGGTTTCTTTAGATGATTTACCGACACTCAAGAATCTTTGGCCCCAAAAAGGCGATCGTTTGCTGATTTCGTTACGGGTTGATGACCATGATCGGATCTGGGGACAGCTAGCCGATGAGCAAATTTTCCAAACAATGGCGGTCAAGCCATCTAAAAAAATGTTAAATTGGAATGTCAACGCCACTGTTTACCGCCTGAAATTATCTGGTACGTTAGTGTTAACGGACAATTTTCAACTCGGGTTCATTCATCCTTCAGAACGGGATCGTGAACCCCGTCTAGGAGAACGGGTTCATGCACGAGTGATTGGTCTATCTAGTCATGGTAGCTTGAATTTATCTTTGAAGCCCCGAGCTTTTGAAGCCATTGACGATGATGCCACCCAAATATATGAATTATTAAAACATGCACCAAATAAGCAGTTACCGTATACGGATAAAAGCTCACCGGCCATTATTAAGGAAGTTTTTGGCATGAGTAAAGGACAATTTAAACGGGCGATTGGTCACTTGTTGAAGGAACGCTTAGTTAGTCAGGTAAATGGTCAGCTTATTCTGTTAAAGGAAGTTGCTTTTGATGATTAATCAACAAATGCAGCAAGATATGCAAGATTTTAGCCAATTTCTTTTAGTAGAACGAGGATTGAGCAACAATACAATTCAAAGCTATCAGAATGATTTGAAAAAGGCAGCGGAGTATTTTACTAGTCAAAATTTACCATCATGGGATGATATTGATCGATATGCGGTGTTAAATTTATTGGCGCACTTAACTAATTTAGGACAAAGTCGGACAACAATTGGCCGCCAAGTTTCTAGTTTGCGTCAATTCTATCAATATCTATTACGGCAACATCGGGTGATGAATGATCCGATGGCACTTGTAACAGTTCCAAAAGGGCAGCGGCATTTACCAACGGTTTTAACTCAGGATGAAGTACGACGAATGTTGGCAGTTCCTGATACCAGTAAAAAAATGGGAATTCGGGATCGAGCCATTTTAGAAGTGATGTACGCTACTGGAATGCGGGTTAGCGAATTAACCAATCTACGTTTGAATGACCTCCATTTGGATGTTCATCTGGTTCAACCTCGTGGGAAAGGCGATAAGGAACGGATTATCCCGATCGGTGAAGTAGCTGAAAGTTGGCTTAATCGCTATTTACAATCGGTTAGAGCGCTCCAGTTATTGAATAAGCCAGCTAGTGACTTCGTATTTTTAAATGCACGGGCAAAACAATTAACGCGCCAAGCCATTTGGCAATTAATAAAGAAAACCGCCCAAGCAGCTCAGATTGATAAAGATGTTACGCCCCACACCATGCGCCATAGTTTTGCTACACATTTATTAGAAAATGGCGCTGACTTACGGGTAGTTCAGGAGCTCCTTGGTCATAGTGATATTACGACAACCCAAATTTATACGCATGTTTCTCAGAAACGACTTTTAACGGTTTACAAAAATACCCATCCGCGTGCATAGAAGGGAAGATAACAATGCTAGTAAATTATCGAAAAGATTATGAAAAGATTGTGATGGGCCTTCTTTCGTTTATTCCTGATCGGCGTGAGTATGATCGTTTAGATGATGAAATTAGTTGGGGAAATGAACGGCCACGGCAAATTGTTTTATGGAAAAATACTAATATTGATCAATTCAGTGGAGTTGCCATTGTTGAGGATGGCGATGACTACATTTTATTACGGCGCATGTCGTTTACGCCCAGTGAACGTTCAGGGCGAAATATGTACCTATTTCTAACGGCGATTGCAAACCAAGCTCCGGAAAAACAAGTGGTGGGGACGCTTAAGACCCAATCATTAGTCACTAATTGGCAACGTAGTAATCAGTACGGTAAAGGATGAGGAGGATTGAACTGATCGAATGGCGAAAGCAGAATTAGCAAATTTACCATACCAGCCCACCCTAAAGTTAAATGAATTTGAGGGACCATTAGATCTACTCCTTCACTTGATTCGACAATCCAAAATGGATATTTATGATATCAAGATTGCTGAAATTACTGATCAGTATATGAAATACCTTGCTGAAAACCAACGGTACCGCCTCGAAATTGCTGGTGATTATTTTGTCATGGCAGCGACTTTGATGGCGATTAAGAGCCAAATGTTACTTCCATCAGCCCCAGATGATGAAGAAGATAATCCCGAACCAGAAGAAGATCCCCGAGCAGAATTAGTTGAGCAGCTGCTGGAATACCAACGGTATAAAAAAGCAGCGGAAAATCTGAAAGGCAAAGAGGAACAGCGCCAGATGGAATATACACGTGAAGCAGCGGGGGTTCCAGACGGCTTTGTGCAAGAACAAGTTGCTCCCGGAGTCACGATTGATCAACTCCAAGCTGCATTTGCCAAAATATTAGCTCGGTATAATTTTAAAGAACCGGAAATTAAAAATGTGCGACCAGAACGGATTACTGTTGCTGAACGGATTCAAGCTGTTGTTCAACAGGTAACTAAGCCGGTCCGCTTTGTTGATCTTTTCCAGGATGATGTGAGTCGGGATAATTTGGTTACTACTTTTATGGCCGTGCTGGAATTAACCCGTCACGAGGTAGTCAAGATTAGCCAGACAACGATGTTTGGCCCTATGATTGTCATCCCGGGACCGAGAAATGAGGAATATCGAAATGAACAATCTAGCTAAAATTGAAGGACTGCTTTTTATTAGCGGCGATGAAGGAATTAGTCTCGGCGACTTGAGTAGTATTACGGGCTTTATGAAACCGGCAGTTTTGGGAATGCTTGAGAAACTACAAAAACATTACGCAGAGGATGGCACTTGTGCGCTCACGCTTCTCCAAAGTGGGGAAACCTATCGATTAGCCACTAAGGCTGCATTAGCGCCGGTCATGAAAGCATACTTTGAAAAACCATTGACTTCGCCACTAACCCAGGCACTATTAGAAGTACTAGCAATTATTGCTTATCGGCAACCAATTACGCGGATTGAGATCGATGATTTGCGTGGTGTGCAAAGCTCAGGATCGATTCAAAAACTAGTTGCCCGTGGTTTAATCGAGACTCATGGTCGGTTAGATGTTCCGGGTCGGCCCTTTAAATATGTTACGACGGATGCCTTTTTGGATTATTTTGGTTTGCAAACGATCAAAGATTTACCGCCGTTAACCGAGCAAATGTCTTTAGAAGATATGGATAGCGATATTTTTCTGCGTGCTCTTCAATCACGACAGAAAAAAGCAGAAAAGAAAGGAAAGTAAATTTATGGAACGTCTGCAAAAAGTTATGGCCGAGGC
>CAMXWI010000062.1 GCA_947252915.1 uncultured Lactobacillus sp. | reverse complement strand
AAGCCGCCTAAAATTTTATCTATTTAACCTGTATACTTGACGGGACCTAGTGCCGCGTCTGAGCCGGTTTTTGTTAATTAAAGATCATTAAATTTAAACAGTACGTTATTTTTGTAAAACATTAGCGGTCACCCTATGATGAAACTAGATCATTGCTAACCAATGATTAAATAATTGAAAGGAGAACTATTATGAGTGCTTTGCAAAATAAAAGAACCCTAACTATGTGGGGTTTCTTTTCCATCACTGCGGCGATGGTTCTAACAGTTTATGAATACCCAACTTTCGCCACCTCTAAGTTACATTTGGTATTCTTCCTAATTCTGGGTGGTATTTTTTGGTTCATTCCCGTCGCCCTCTGTGCTGCTGAAATGGCAACCGTAAAAGGTTGGAACGACAATGGCGGGGGGTGAGTTTAGCTGGGTTAGCCACACCCTTGGGCAACGTTTTGGTTTTGCTGCTATTTTCTTCCAATGGTTCCAAATTACCGTTAACTTCTGTACGATGATTTACTTTATTTTAGGGGCCCTATCATTCGTTGTCAGCTGGCCGGCATTAGCTAGCAACCCGTGGGTAAAGTTCTTTGGTGTGCTAATCGTCTTCTGGTTAGTAACATTCTCCCAATTGGGCGGAACTAAATATACCCAAAAGATTGCTAAATTTGGTTTTATGATTGGCATTCTTATTCCATCGGCCATTCTATTTATTCTAGCCATCTGGTATCTCTGCTCCGGTGGTAAATTATTAATTTCCTTTACTTCGCATGCATTCATTCCTGATTTTACTAAAGTTACGACGCTAGTTGTGTTCGTATCATTTATTTTAGCTTACATGGGCGGAGAAGCTTCTGCCTCGTACATTAATGAATTAAAGAATCCCAATCGAAATTATCCATTAGTTATGTTCATTCTGGTCATCTTGGCAATTTGCCTCGATACCTTAGGTGGTTTAACCGTTGCTGCGGTGATCCCACAAAAGCAACTATCATTAAGTGCGGGGTTGTTCAAGCGTTCAATTACCTCTTTATTAACCTCAGTGGTGGTAAACTTGGCTGGTTAACCAGAATCGTTGGGTTAATGCTGGCTTGTGGTGTCATTGCCGAAATTAGTTCATGGGTTACTGGTCCTTCACGGGCAATCTATGACACTGCCAAAGTTGGGATTCTTCCTAAATACTTCCAAAAGACTAATCAACATAACATTCCGGTGCGTCTAATCATGGTCCAAGGACTGATTGTTTCCATCTGGGATGCTGTTCTCACCCTCGGTGGTGGTGGCGGTAATGTTTCATTCTTTGCCGCAATGGGCCTCACCGTTGTTATTTACTTAGTTGGTTACTTCCTATTCTTTATTGGCTACTTAGTTCTGGTCTTTAAGAAGCGTAACTTACCACGTACTTACAACGTTCCTGGCGGGACAGTTGGTAAGACCATTATCGCAGTTTGCGGATTCTTAGTAACCCTCTTTGCGTTCATTATTTCGTTCTTCCCAACAACTTCACTCCCCGCCTCTTCAGCAGGAACCTATATGACTATTTTAATTACCTGTTTTATTATCGTGGTCATCATTCCATTTGTCATTTATCATGCTACTCGGAAATATCATACCGGATTGTTGGATGAAAAAACCAATAACCATACTAACTAACTACTACCCTATCTTTCTATAGCTTAAAGCAGGGGCTCAATCAATTCAGGTTGAGCCCCTTTTTCTCGTTCCATCTCTTAACCCCTGATGACTAACTATTAAATAAAAGTATCCATAATTGATGGGAGCGGTTAACTAATATTTACTACTGAGCTAATACATGAGCTCCCCGTTCAGCTTGTAGTATCTCTGCTTGACGTTCGTCATGAGGAATAAAACTCCGAATTGCGTCCTGATTAAAACCAATTTGAATACCATAATGTGAAACAATAATCGGGGTTTTTAATAATTGAGGAATTCGACATATTAAGTCTAAGAAATCATCAAAAGTCAGACTATTGATTTGTAATCCAAGCTGCTTATATGCATTTGATCTGGTACACACAACATCATCAGTGCCATGTTCAGTTCGTTTCATAATTTGAGCTAACCGTTCATGAGTAATTCCCTCGAGGGAGATATTATGTTCGCTAACGTTTATCTGATGTTGCTTAAACCATAACCGCGCCTTTCGACATGAAGATGAGTTTACTGAAGTATATAGTATTATCATCAAGATCCCTCCTCACACTCCATTTATTGATCATCATATATATTATATGTTCATTATATCTACTAAACAAATAATTAGTATTGAATCTTTAAATTTTATCAGAACCGCAAAACGCCTTAATAGCAGTGTTTTTGCCATAAAAAACGGTCTATCGTACGATAGACCGTTACAAAGATTGTCTATTAATCTTAAACATTAAAACAGTAATGATTAAGTAATCTTTTTCTATAAATTCTATAAAAAAGTGCTTGTGAGCAATTACTCAAAAGCACTTTACTAACTAGCGGACTAATTAGTTAAACTTCTTGTTTAAGTCGTCAATGGCTTGGTTGAGGTCTTCAGCAAAGTCATCAGCAATTGTCATGCTCATTCCTGGACGAACAACGATCCGTTCAACAGTTTCGTCGTCACGATCCTTTGGAAGTGGGTATGCAGGAACTTGCCAACCGTATGAACGAAGAGCATCTTCCATGTCATAAAGGTTCCACTTAACATCAACATCATCACGAAGCTTCCAAGTGTTGATTGGAAGAAGTGAACCATCGGTGATCATTTCGAAGTAACCAGTGGCCTTCAAAACTTCACTAATGTGAGTTGATACCTTCCGTACGTTTTCCATAACTGCACGGAAGCCTTCCTTACCAAACCGGATTAAGTTGTAGTATTGACCTACAATGTGAGCACCGGAGTGGGAGAAGTTAATAGCGATGGAGTCAACTGAACCACCAAGGTATGGTACAGAGAACCGCATTTCCTTTGGAAGGTGTTCGTAGTCGTTCTTACGCCAAATAGTCCAACCTAAACCAGGGTAAACCATTCCGTACTTGTGACCAGAAACGTTGATTGAAGCAACGTTCTTCAGACGGAAGTCCCATGGCTTGAAGCCGTCAACCCAAGGAGCAAAGAATCCGTTGTAAGCTGCGTCAACGTGAATCTTAATTGGCATGTCCTTGTGAGCTTCGTTGTACTTAGTTACTTCAGCATCAAGAGCTTGAACGTCATCAATTTCACCAGTAAAGGTAATACCGAAGACAGCAACAATCCCAATCGTGTTTTCGTCAACTAATGACATTGCCTTTTCAATGTTCAAGCTTGATTCGTTGGTACCATGTTCCAACTTAACTTGACGCATTTCAACGTTCCAGTAAGTACAGAACTTTTCCCAAACAACTTGGTAACCAGAACCAATAATCATGTTTGGCTTGTGATTGTGTAAGTCATCGATGTCGATGCCGTTAGCCTTAGCACGGTGCTTCCATGAGAATAACATGGAAAGTCCACCTAACATACATGCTTCTGATGAACCAACAGTTGAAGTACCGATGAAGTCCTTCCGGAACTTTTCATCTTCTGGAATACCCCACATGTGACCGATCATGGCAGCACAACGGTCTTCCATGGCAGCCGTCTTTGGATATTCTGACTTGTCAATGGCGTTAGTGTTCATAGCACTTGCCATTAATTTGTCAGCTTGTGGTTCCATTTGAGTTGAACAGAAAGTTGCCAAGTTTTGGTTAGCCTTTGCTTCGTTCAAACGGAAGTGTTGAATTAATTGTTCAGCAACGTTTGGGTTCATTGCCTTTTCAGGCATTTCTTCTTCTGGTAAATGTTCGCCAGATTCAACGCTACCTAACCAGTTTTGCTCTAAAGCATCGTTAATATCAGCCATACTAGTTTTCGGAATTAGCAGCCAACTAATTCCTTCCCCTCCTTTGTGTTAAAAACCTATCGCTACAAAATATATGACTACTACTTTACTAAATCAGACAACTACTAACTTCGTTCTCCAATTCCCCCTTTCAGGGACCTTGACGATAGTCGATATGTTATTTTGTAATAATTAATCTTCGTCGTAAAGTCCTGCGTCCTTAACTTCCTTCGTCCACTTGTTGTGGTAACGAAGCATGATAAATGGAACGAAGAAGACAATTACGAATCCGACAATCAACAGCATTAGGTAAGTGTGTTGTTGTGCTACTGAGTATCCCTTTGGTGGGAAGAATGTAACAATCAAAGCAAATGCGGTCAAAACAAAACCAACAATTGCATACAAGTTCTTCAAGAACTTAGAACGTGAAGCAACCCATGTCCGGTGTAAATCATCATGCTTGTTGATCAAACGGAAGTAAGCAGCAAACATCATTAAGTACATTAACATGTAAATTGCAACCGTTAAGCTCATTGCAGTTTGGAAACTGATGTCGTTCTTTGAACCACCGGCACCGAAGGTCAACCATGCACCAACGATACATACGATAATTCCTTGGAGAACCATGACATTAGTACCAATACCGTTCTTGTTTGACTTAGCGAACCGTGCTGGAAGGTAACCCTTCTTAGCAGCTTCGTGCATCCCGGCGTTTGGACCAACAACCCAACTACTAATTTCGGCCAACACACCAAGTGCTAACAGAATACCAGTTAAGCGTTGAATAAATTCACCAGACATGTGGAACATTGAAGCTAATGAACCATAAGCAAACACAATTCCGTTACTCAATTGAATCTTGTCATTAGGAATTGTAGCAGCAATTGACATTGAACCAATGATATCTGAGCAGATCGCAGCGATACATAATGCCAACATAACCTTAGCGTAAGCATGTGGGTTCTTTAAGTTCTTAACGTGAGGAGCAGAACCTTCAGCACCACAGAATGCTAAGATAAATGGAACAAATCCAACCAGAACACTACCAGACCAAGTTTGTGGGAAGATTGTGTGCCAGTTGATTGTAATCAACATGTGGTGACCAGTTAACAAGTAAGCAGCAAAGAGGAACAGTAAGAAGAATACAGGAATAATAACACCGAGTGTGAATCCCCATTGGGCAATCTTACCAGTAAACTTTGTCCCACGTTGTTGAAGGGCAATTAATCCCCAAATAATAATCAAAATCAAAATGTAACGAACCCAAAGGTTGTCATACATTGCAGGTAAACTCAAACTAGCTGAGAAACATGCGATGATGAACATCATCATTGTGTTCATACCAACGGTAATGTGGACCCATTGATAGAACAATGCAGAGAACCCAGAGTTTTCACTGTACATCTTACCTACCCAGGTGAAGACACCACCCTTGGACCAGCCATCAACTGATGCCATTTCACCAGCTGCACGGGTAACAGGTAAGAACCATAAAATACCAGCTAAGAACAGGAAGAAGAACGCCGTAGCGCCTTGCTTAGCAAATGAAGCAAATCCATAGACCGTCATAACCATTGAAGTGGTCATGGAGAACAGTTGGAACCCAGTAATCTGGTTAACTGCCTTCAGGTCTTTGGCTTCTTGTTTATTTTCAGCCAAAATAATCCATCTCCTACTTTTTATTGACTACCATCACGTGAGCGCTATTTGTGATCGCAGGAATAATAAACTAATCAGGGATCCGTTCTGATTACATGTTCATTGTAAACGGTCTCTATTTGAGATGAAATATACATTTTATGGAATGTGTATAATTTTAAACTTCTGAAAATAATCGATCGACGCTTTCTGTCGATGATGGTAACGTTTTCGCTAATAAAGTTGACGGATCATCGTCCATTCCTTTTTTAATCCATTCAATAATAATTCCCCGAATACCGTATGCAAAGAACTGCGCACCCTTATCAAGTTGATCAGTGGCCTTTTTCCCTTCGCTTTGTAAAATAAATTGATTTAATGCGGTATCCAAAAAGGCACTTAGTAATGAATACCCTTGGTCCTGTCTCTTATACACATCTCCGAGCCCA
>CAMXWI010000061.1 GCA_947252915.1 uncultured Lactobacillus sp. | reverse complement strand
GGTCAAATTCATAACAAATAAATTGCCTATGCGGATTAAGACACCACGACTGAATAGTTAAAGCACCTGAACCAGCACACATATCAATAACAGGATTTTCTTGTTCAGAAAACTTTCCAATCAATTTGGCTAAGCTTATCGGCGTAAAGTCTTGTCCTAAATCTTCACGGTTAGCGTAATAATACTGATAAATATTCTGTAAGTAATCTGTATCAAGATCGCCATCAACTAGCTTAACGTAGTTAGTCATCTTTTGTTGATCATTAGTCAACACACAATCTAGTAGCTTAGCTCCTAAATCCTGAATAGACTTGATATCAAACAACTCCATAAGTCGATCTCTTAGAGCTTGTAATTCCATTGCTTATCCTTTTTTCTTTGCAAAATAAAACCACCTTCCTTGCGGTGGTGGTTACAATACAGCTTTTTGAAAGGAACTGCTAACCTCATCATTTAACACGTGATCCGCTGGCTTTACCAGCAATAGAGCACCAAAGGAATCGAACCTTTGCAACTAACTTTTTTAATGACATACAGAAGATAAAATACACAGTAAATAGTTAATACAAATTCTAATTTTCATTTTGTAAAGACCTTAGTTGTTCCTAAATGCTCATAATCCTGACCCGACGTATCAAAGTCAGGATGCACTAAGCTCGGTACGCTCGCCCAATAATAAATGGGGTCATGGCATATCTAGGCAGGCAATGACTACCAATCCTGCCTTAAGACTAATGGTGGAGTCAAACCACCTTGTAATATTTCGAATTAGTCTAACTTTCGTTGAAAGGCGAATATGTATGTCGATTGCTTTTCGACAATACTAGTATTGCATAAAAACAATGCAACAAACTCGCAAGCTTTACGCAATAATCACGTAAGAATCACGTAAAATTTAACGTTTTTCAACGATTAAGTAAGGTATTTCACTCGCACAATTATAAAATCGTTTCCAATACTCTAGCCTGTCAGCGAACTCACAAAGTGCACTGGCTTTTTTATTGCTGATTGACTTCTCAGATAAGTGTGTCTCAATAGACAATTGAGAAATAGTTTTACCTTCAATGTATGTGCCCAGCAGTATCTTTCGATACGGTTTTAACATCGTGTCGGTACAATTATCCATACTTCGATAAATAGCACTAACCACTCTCTTAGCAGGATCTGTAACATCTATTTCAGTTTGCAAGTCGGCTATAGTTCTTTTTTCCACTCCATTTTGATATGTAGATCCAGGAGCAAAAGAAAGCTGTGGGCTTTTTAGCTGATTTCTATGCATTCCACATAAGTTTAAGTAATGCTGTAAATTGCGATTTAAGAATTTTTTTGCTGTTCTTGCGGTCTCATAATAATCTGGAATTAGTCCTAAATCACACATCACACATTCCTACCCCCTGCCTTTTTAGCGTTTTCTTGACTTTAGCTCTTTTTCAACCAATGGCTTAAGCTCTTGAATTTCTTTTAATTTATTTATTCTTAAAATATCAGTACCGAAAGCAGAGTACTTGTGCCAGTCAGTCAAAGACTGCTCTAAATTCTTTGACCTCATCTGCTTCTTTATTAGCACCTAACTTAATTAACTTTATTGTTATCTTGTTCATAGTAATCACCTAAAACGGTAAGTCATCTGCACTAATATCAAGTGCATTGCCAACATCAGCAAATGGATCTTGTGTATTAGTTGAAGTTTGTGTTGCAACTGGTGGTTGATTGATAGTTGCTGGAGCTGGTCCTTGACTTTGGTTATCTGATTTACTACCAAGTAATGTGAAATTATCAACAATAACTTCTGTTACATAAACTCGCTTACCATCTTTATAGTCATAAGTTCTAGTTTGAAGTCGACCATCAATTGCAAGTGGGCTACCTTTATGTGTGTACTGGGAAATTATCTCGCCTGCTTTTCTCCAGGCTACACAGCTGATAAAATCAGTGCCATTCTTATCACTGCCAAATTTTCTACCAACTGCTAACGTAAAAGTAGCAACTGATATACCACTTGACGTAACTCTGAAATCTGGGTCTTTAGTCAAACGACCAACTAGTACAATTCTATTAATCATAATTTCAATTTCTCCTCCAAATTTTTCAATTTCATCTGCTCTACTACCTGCTTGTTCCTAATTACAGCTCTAATGTACTTACCTGGACTTTCAATCTCTTCCCAATCAACTGCAGCAAGCGACGCTCGAGTCGAGTCTGCAAAATGGTCATCTACAAAATCGATATAGCGTGCTTCTAGGTCATTGCGTTCAATTACAGATAATCTATCTACTGGCAGATATAACGGCATAAAATTACGCCACTCTTGCACTCTGCGTGCCTTACGTTGTTGAACTTCAACGGGTTCATGCTTCTTTTTCGGCTTACTTTTAACTGGCTTAGTTTCAACTTTCTTTGTCTTAGCTGAACTAGCAGTTAACTTCTTGCCTAACTTATAAACCCCTGCATTCCGCTTGCGTTCAGTAAACTCAATCAAGCCTTTTTCAACTAAGCTATTTCTCCACTTAGCAAGGCTGATTCGATTAGATAATCCACTATAGGTCATTAGGATAGCGTTTCTAGGTGTCAATTCCTCTTGCCAACCACAATTATTAGCAACCATAATCAGCGCTTGTAACAGGGCTAATTCTTGAGGAGCTAGTGATTCGGTTTCCATAACTTTCTTGAGATTTGCAAAATACGTATAACTATTCATAGCTCCTCCTCATTGCTAAGCTGGTTGTTCGTATAATTTCCGTTTCACAATTTCGTTAGCCATTTCACGTGTCTTAGAGTCCAACTTCTTGATATAGCCACCAGCAAGTTGTTTATCAATATCACTACCAGTCATTGCAATTTTGACTACAGCAAGTAAACTTTGTTTCTTGCCTTCATAAGTGATTTCAGCACTCTTTAGTGTTTTATCGTCAATAACTGGAACTGGCTTTTTTACTGGTTGTTGTTGACGTTGTGGTGCAGCTTGTCTGGTTGTCTCACGTCTAGTTACTGGACTACTAATTGACTGTGCATCCTCGTCTTCTTCACTGGCGATTCCAAATGCTGAACTAATTGCGTATCTTCTTGCATAAGTTAAAGCTGAACCATATCCTTGAGCATCGTTTTTAGATACTGGAAGCATTGCATCAGAGAACTCTAGCCATGCACCGTTACCGCTAAAGATATATACCTTAGTGCCTGCTTTACCCTCTCCAGTAATGGTTTCAAATGTGTAACTTAGGTTAGTTCCTGAATCCTTAATCGCTGTATCAATTACTCTCAGGACTTCATCGAGCGGTGAGTAATTGTAGTTGCATGCCTTCTTATTTTTCTTAGGCTGTGCTATTACAGCCTTAACCTTGTTGTAGTCAGTGAACAACTCAGCAATCATCTTACTTTTATCTGCTGGTTCTAATCCATCAATCGTTTTCATTAACATGGCTTCCTCCTAGATAATGGTTGTCTTTCTGTTAGGTTCCAATCTTGCACCTGCGACTTCTATTCCGTCTTTCAAGTCTGAATAAAGTTGCTTTTTGTCAATCTTAATTACTTCTTCTTTTTTCTTATAAACATCAGGAAGTAATGCTTCGTTATCAATAACAGTTTTGGCTCTATAGTTTCTCGGTTTTAGCAAGTGATTTTTGGTTTGAAGTTGTTTATATCCTGCTTTATCAATTTGATTGGTTAAAAATTCCATTAAGCGGTCATTTTGCTTAGTTAATCTGGCTTTTTCTTCAGCAAGTGCCTTATTTTTTTCTGCAAGCCAATCAATTCGAGAATTGTTATCTTCAATCCAGCTTGCAATGCTATCTAGCTTCTCATCTCTAGCTAGTTCCAAGCTTTCAAGCGTATCAGCTAATACTTCTGGATCTAGGTCTTTTTGCTTAATAATTTCAATTGCAGAATTGATTTCAAATAGATTCATATGTTATAATCTCCTTGTTCCTGTTTTATTTTATTTGAATTCATGTACCATGAGCAGTCGCTGTTAATACAGTGGCTGTTTTTTTATTTTTATTAAATCTAATATCTCTTGTGTTTTCATTTTCCCGTGTTTAATTTCCTAGGGGGGCTCCCAAAAAAGATAGCTCTATCAGTGCTCCAATTATTAAAACAGCATAAGCTAAAGTGATTAATGCTGTTGCTTTAACACTTAAATTACAGTCACATAATCGATTAATAGTTTGGTTTATTTTGATCAACATAACAATTCACTCTTTCTTTAATCGGTAAATTTATAAAGGCTATGCCCTCTAAAAATCCTTTTAGCTTTTTAAGACTCATCTTCAAGAGTAGGCTCATCAGAGTTGCTCTTTTTTTGTTTCCACATAATGCCATTGAGCAATCCTATTAGAAAGTGCTTATCTGCTAATGTGCATAAGGGTAGTAGTTTTTCCATAAGCTCTCTTATTTCCTCGTTTTTGTTCATTGCTTGTACCTCGCTTACTTGACTACAGGCGATAATAAAATCGCTAGTGCGGTTAATGCTCCTAGTAAAAAGACGGCATATGCTAAAGTAATTACTGTTGTTTCTTTTCTAGTTAGTTTCTGATCTGTCTCAAAAATTTTATTGATACACTTGTTAATTGTTTTAAACATGCGATTTCTCTCCTCTTACTTTCTCTTCTCATTCATAAAATTAATCAAATCTTCTCTAGCAAACCTACAAATTCCATCAACCATAATTGGGTTAAGTTCTGGATACTTCTTTTTCCACTTCCAGAATGTAGCTTGACTAACTCCAAGGAATTGACAAGCTTCAGTTGCGTTGTAATAGTGCTGTCTTCCTGCTTTTTCTAATGCTTTCAGCTCATCTTTACTCAGTTTTCCCTTACTGCCTGTAAAGTGTTCTTCAAAAGTCGGCTTCATTTCCATGAAAGTTGCTTCGATTAGTTCTTGCAGGCTTTTTTTATTGATTAGTCCCATCATCTTTTCTCCTTACTGCCTTCTTTAATAATTTGGACTTTCTTTCAATCTCGCTCATAATCCCATCTCCTTCATTTCCTCTTGTTCCTTAAGCATCTTCTTCAAAAAGAATGTTTGACCACGTCCTGTAATCTTTGGCGTGGTTTTTGTTTGAAATCCGTGGTTTGTGTGTACCACTGTTTCCTTAACTTGGAAATATCCACGCTCCAGTGATAATTGCGTTGGTTGGTTGTTCTTAGTCAAGAAGCCGTTTAGTCTTAGCCAGACAAAGAATCGAGTACCACCAATATCTACACCGTTCTGTCTCAAGAAGTGGGCCACATCCCTAACCAGCATTGTGTTTTCTGCATTTGCTACTGCATCGTGGAATACTGCCTTAGGCGTCATTTCCTCGACTTGCTTCTGTGCTAGCAAGCGTTGTTCCTTTTCTGCCTTGAGTTGCTTAGCAAGTGTAATCAGCGTATCTGGGTTAAGCAGTGCTTCTTCGATTTTCTGCTCGGTCATGTATGCACCGTGCTTGCGAATTGTTGGCAGAACTTCGGACGTTACCCAACGCTTGAACTTCTTAGCAGTTGGCAATTTGCTACTAAGAATCAAACTGTACAAACCTGATTCATTGATCATTGTCATCGTTTGAATTCCACCTAGGGTGCCCTGAATTGGGGCGTCCTTTTTGTCTTCGTCATCAACATGCACACTGATTGCATTTCTAGGCTTTACATAGCCTAATATTTCAGCGACGTCCTTGCCTACAAAATATGGTTCATCATCGATAACCAACGTTCTAACATTCTGTTCTTCAAATTGAAAAAGTCTAAGAATTTTCATGCTACCTCCTAATTACTCAATTTGAGTAACTTAATTTAAAAAATAATCCCTTGGTAATCCTAATAAATCTGCTATCCTCATTGCAAGTTCAGCATTTATCTTTGCACGATTAGTGCCATTTAATTGCTGTGAGAAATAAGATCTATTAATTCCAAGCTGATTAGCAACCCAGCCCTTTTTCACGCCGTGATTATTAAGATAATCACTGATTAAAGCACCAGCATTTTCTTTTACAAATTGGCTTTTTTCCATCCAGTTAACACCTCATTTCGAGTAACTTTATGTATTTAATATTATTACT
>CAMXWI010000060.1 GCA_947252915.1 uncultured Lactobacillus sp. | reverse complement strand
ATCCAGTTACACTAAGAGCGCCGATTAATTTCTATTATAAACCGGTCTTTAAAAAATACAAATAAGACTAACTACAAAAGTTGTAGCTTCTAAAATAAAAGCAAGCCATGGAACTCCGAAAGTTAATAACTTTCGGTGAAAGATCATTTCAACCATCACAAATAGGATGATTAAAGCAACAGTCTGAATGAGCAGACGCCAACTAATAATCGGTAAAGTCAATAAGAAGAGAACAATTTTACCCACGAGCATTGCAAGAATAATGATTCTGGTAATTACGAGCCATCTACTAGTGCGTTTATCAATCGTAGAATGCATTCCACAAGTAACACTGATAAATAATAAAATTCCGCAACAAATAAACAGATAGATGTTTTTCATAGTAATTTCCTTTATAACTGTTTAGCAACATTCTATCATTATTTTACTGAGAAAGCAGACGACTTGAAAAATGATATAAAAATTAGTAAAATAGTCTTCATTACTGATTGTATAATTGATGGGGTGAATTGAATGACATACTTTAAGGTTGGCGATGTTGTTAAGGCTGAGAAGTTTGGCCAGTTGGAACATGACTTTACTGGAACCGTTGAGAAAGTTTATGATAATTCAATTATGATGTCCATCGAGGATTTTGACCCCGAGGATAAGACAAGCATTAATGAATTAAATAAGCGGTCCGTTGTTCGTAAGACGTCTGCCAAAATTCTGAAAGCAGTTCCGCGGACTGATGAAGACCGTGAAGAAGCGGCTAAGGAAGAAAAAGAAGCTGCCGAAAAGGCGGCAAAGGCCAATAAGACCACCCGAAAGCGGAAAACAACAAAAAAAGCCAAAAAAGATACTGACAAGTAGTAAAAATGTGTTATTATCAAATAGGTACTTTTTTACCGATTTGATTATGCGGGTATAGTTCAGTGGTAAAACACAACCTTCCCAAGGTTGAGTCGCGAGTTCGATTCTCGTTACCCGCTTACCACAGGGCACCGTCGTTATGATGATGCTTTTTTAATTACCGTGGTAATGACTTTTGAGAAGTAAAAGGGTAGTCAATAGCAAGCGAGTTCAGGATGGTGAGAGCTGGGCAGCGATCCCTTTGAAGCGTGCAAAGGTTAACATGATAATACTTTGAATGAGTGGAATTACATTTCAAATAGAGTGGTACCGCGGGTAATCTCGTCTCTAGTAAGCTGGATTGGCTTATTAGAGACTTTTTTATTATTGAAAGGGGAATACAGATGAACGAACGAGAACAAGTAATTAAAGCATTGCAACCAGCATTAAATGATTTATCAATGAATGAAATTGCCGATAAGATTGAGCGGCCTAAGGATTCTAAAAATGGTGATTACGCCTTTCCAACCTTCTTTTTAGCCAAAACACTCCATAAAGCACCACAGATGATTGCCCAGGAGCTCTTGGCTAAAATTGATCAGACTGGATTTGAAAAAGTTGTGGTTGCGGGACCGTACATTAATTTCTTCTTAGACAAGCAGGTGGTTGGTGCAAACATTCTCAAAACCATTTTGGCTGATCCAGAAAATTATGGTTCACAAGACCTTGGTCATTTAGCTAACGTTGCGATTGATCTGTCTTCTCCGAATATTGCTAAGCCAATGGGGATGGGTCACTTGCGTTCAACTGTAATTGGTAATGCGATTGCTAATATTTTAGCTAAAGTGGGCTATAACCCAATTCGGATTAACCACCTTGGAGATTGGGGGACCCAGTTTGGTAAATTAATGGCTGCTTATGAGATGTGGGGAAATGAAGAAGAGGTCCAACAAGATCCAATCAATACTCTGCAGAAATATTACGTTAAAATTAACACTGAAGCAGATACGCACCCTGAATATAATGATTTAGGCCGTGAGTGGTTTAAAAAGCTTGAAAATGGTGATCCAGAAGCCTACCGTCTTTGGAAGTGGTTCCGGGCGGAATCTTTAAAACGATTTATGAAGATTTACCGGTTGCTAGACATTGATTTTGACTCCTATAATGGTGAGGCATTCTACAATTATAAGATGGCAGAGATTGATCAACTATTGCAGGATAAACATTTACTTCAAGAAAGTAAGGGGGCTCAGATTGTTGATTTAGAAAAATACAATCTCAATCCAGCACTGATTAAGAAATCAGATGGTTCGTCACTCTACATTACTCGTGACTTGTCTGCCGCTTTATTTAGGAAACGAATGTATGGCTTTGCGCAAGCTCTGTATGTAGTAGGTGCAGAACAACGCAACCACTTTGATCAATTAAAAGCGGTACTTAGTGAAATGGGCTTCACCTGGTCCAAACAAATTCACTACATTCCATTTGGATTGATGAGCCTAAATGGTAAAAAAATGTCCACCCGGAAAGGGAATATTGTTCAACTGGAAGATGTTTTGAATGATTCCATTAAATTAGCTCGTCAGCAAATTGCGGAAAAGAATCCTGACTTACAAAATGCGGATGAAGTGGCTCGTCAAGTTGGGGTGGGAGCTGTTATTTTCCATGATTTAAAGAATGAACGGACAAACTCCATTGACTTCAAACTAGCAGATGTTGTTAAGTTTGAAGGGGAAACGGGTCCGTATGTTCAATATGCTCATGCACGGGCAGAGAGTATTTTACGAAAGGCAGGGTCACCTGACTTTACGCAAGCTAAATCTTTGACGTTATCTGGTGATGAAGCTTGGGGAATTTTGACCCGGCTTGGTCAATATAGTGAGGTTATTGAACGAGCAGCTAACGAATATGATCCATCATTAATTGGAAAGTATGCTCTCGCATTAGCAAAGGACTTTAACCAATACTACGCTCACACCCGAATCTTAGTTGACGATGATGAAAAAATGGCCCGTCTTGCTTTGGTCAAGGCAGTTAGTGAAGTTCTAAAGTCATCCTTAGCTTTACTCGGGGTTAAGGCACCAGATGAAATGTAATAATTGTAGTTAAATTAACGTGGTTCTACCAGAAAGAGGGACGAAGCTATCAAGGCTTTGTCCCTCTTCTTTTGAATAAGTTTTACTAAAGGTCTGCGAAAAAATGCTGGAAAATGTTGCTTTGTGATAGAATTATTTGGATTGGTAAATAATGGAGGATTAAATGAAGTCGTTCAAACTAGACAATTTAGGTCAGCGAATCCAAGAATGGGTTAAAGAACATTGGCAGAAGTTTCTCGCGTGGCTAAAAAGATTTTGGCATCGTTACCAATTAACGAGATGGCTAATTGTCATTTGTCTGACCCTTTTTTTATTTATGAGTATTTATCTCACGATTGTTGCTAAAACAGCTGGGGTTGGTAAACTTGCCTCACGTCTTGAGCGGAATACAATCATTTATGATCGTCATAATCAACAAGCTGGTAGCCTTTATTCCCAAAAGGGGACGTATGTTAAATTAGACCGGATTTCCCAAAATGTACCCGATGCGGTCCTTTCAACTGAAGATCGGGGATTTTATCATGAACATGGTTTTTCTTTCCGTGGACTTGGACGTGCCGGATTCTTGCTCTTAAAAAACAAACTTCTTCATCGTGATTATATTTCTGGTGGGGGAAGTACGTTAACCCAGCAGTTAGTCAAGAATGCATTTTTAACTCAGCAGCAAACTTTTTCGCGGAAAGCTAAGGAAATATTTATTGCCATTGAAGTGGAAAATAAATATTCAAAAAAAGAAATTTTGACCATGTATTTAAACAATGCCTACTTTGGTCATGGAGTGTGGGGAGTTCAAGATGCAGCGAAGCGATATTTTAATCGCAACGCGAGTGAACTAACGGTGCCGCAAGCTGCCACTTTGGCTGGAATGTTAACTTCTCCAGGGATTTATGATCCAGTGGATCATCCACAGACGGCTAAGGAACGACGCAACGTTGTTTTACAATTGATGGTTGAAAATAAAAAACTGAGTCAGTCAGCTGCTAATTCATATAAGCAGACACCATTAACGATTAGTAACGGTTACCATTACGAGGATACGTATAAGTACCCATACTATTTTGATGCTGTTATCAATGAAGCCATTAGTCGTTACCACCTGTCCGAAAAAGAGGTTATGAATAATGGTTATAAAATTTACACGACTTTAGATCAAGGTCAGCAGCGAGCAATGCAGGATGTCTATGATGATGACGATAGCTTTCCAACCAGTAATGGCGCAACCGTACAATCTG
This sequence comes from uncultured Lactobacillus sp., assembly GCA_947252915.1. Classification (GTDB taxonomy): domain Bacteria; phylum Bacillota; class Bacilli; order Lactobacillales; family Lactobacillaceae; genus Limosilactobacillus. Next base: position 1,887 of record CAMXWI010000060.1, on the reverse strand, counting down.
CATCAATTGCGATGAATCCGAAGACCGGTGGTGTTATGGCCATTGTGGGTGGTCGGGGCAAGCACGTTTTTCGCGGCTATAATCGAGCAACCCAGATGACCCGCCAACCAGGATCAACGATGAAGCCAATTGCGGTTTACACTCCCGCCTTGGAACATGGTTATTTTTATGATTCCAGTTTGGCAGACAAAAAGCAATCATATGGTAGCAATCATTACACTCCGCAGAACTATAATCACCAATACAGCGGTAGTGTTCCAATGTATAAAGCGGTTTACGAAAGTTTGAATGCACCAGCAGTTTGGCTATTAAATAAAATCGGGGTTAATACCGGTTATCGAATGGCCCAACAATTTGGCATTCCGGTTACGAAGGGTGATCGCAATTTAGCACTGGCCCTTGGTGGGATGACTAAAGGGGTTTCGCCAACTCAAATGGCACGGGCGTATGCAGTCTTCGCTTCAGGCGGTCAATTACCGACTACCCATTTTATTACAAAGATTGAAGATTCATCAGGAAAGGTCATCAAGCGTGACCGCCGTTTGAAAACAAAACGGGTGATTTCACAAAAAATTGCTAACCAAATGACGAGCATGTTAATAGGTGTTTACAAACACGGTACTGGGAAAACAGCGCGGCCAAGTGGCTATACCCTAGCAGGGAAAACCGGCACCACCGACACTGGTAAGGACGATAATAACGATCGTGACCAGTGGATAATTGGTTATACTCCTGACGTCGTGGTGGCAACTTGGGAAGGGTACGATAACGCTAAGAAGAATCAATACCTTTCTAGCGTTGAAAGTACGGATATTAATTCACTTTTTAAGACTGAAATGGGTAGCTTGTTACCAAATACTAAGGGCACCCAATTTACGGTTAAAGATGCTCAGGAACGCGCTCAGGCAGGAACTAAATCAGAAAGTAACTGGACTGGCCAAATTGCTGATGAATTTAAGCGGGGAGCTAGTGAGCTTGGTGATCGGGCGAGTCAGTTATGGAATGGAATTCGTTCGATGTTTTAGACAATTGCTGAAAGCATGATACAATAAAAAAGATGAAATTTTAGGAGGACTCTATCATGGTAAATATTTATGACACCGCCAATGATTTAGCAAAGCAAATGCGCGAAACGCAGGAATATACGGCGCTTGAAGCAGCCTTCAATGAAATGATGGCAGATAAGGATGCGTTTGATCTTTTTAAGAACTTCCAAAAGGCTCAAGCAGCTGCCCAACAAAAGCAAATGCAAGGGCAAAAGCTAACCGAGGATGAAATTAAAAATGTCCAAAATTTGGCTAGCGAAGTTAGCAAGAAGGATGTTGTGAAGAAGTTAATGGAAAAGGAACGGCAGATGGATTCAATGATGCAACAATTGAACCAAACCATTACCGCGCCAATTCAAGAATTATATAAGAAAGCAATGGACTAATTTTAATTAGACGGACACTCTTTAGGTGGCCGTCTTTTACTATCAGAGGGGTAATAGGTGTGGCAAAACGAATTAACGATTTTCAAGATGGCGATCATTTCACGATCTTTGCACTCGTGAAGGATGTTCAAGTGCGGACAACTAAAAAAGGAGATAATTATCTGGCACTAACTTTTGGTGATCAATCTGGGGAGCTCTCCGGTAATTTGTGGGATGTAACGGATCAGCAAATTCAAGATTTTCAGCCTGGGGTAGTTGTGCAGGTTGAAGGGCAACGTACTAGTTATCAAGGACGTCCCCAAATCAGTATTACAGCAGTGCGGTTAGCGACTGCGGATGAACCGCATCAACCAGAATTATATGTTGAACGATCGCCAGAGACGGAAGATCAAATTAAGGGTGCCTTGCGACCATTTGTAATGGCAATTAAAGAAACAACCTGGCGACAAATTGTT
>CAMXWI010000059.1 GCA_947252915.1 uncultured Lactobacillus sp. | reverse complement strand
ACACAATAGAGCAATCGTCGGCAGCGTCAGATGTGTATAAGAGACAGGCTTTAGACACACCACGTCATGAAATCGAATTTGCACTAGAAAATCGGCAAGTATCCGCTCAGCGCATTCCCCAACTAACCCAACAAGCTTTAGAAGAAGTTGGTATTTTACACCTTGCTGACCGCCACTTCACAACTCTCTCCGGTGGTGAACAGCAACGCGCGAGCTTAGCCGTAATCATTGCAATGAATCCACAAATCATCCTCTTGGATGAGCCCTTCGCGAGTTTGGATTTTCATAACCGAACTTTGATCATTCAACAACTACGGAAACTCCTTCAAACCGGTAAAACGATCATTATCGCCGACCACGATTTGGCCGCATATGATTCACTTCATCCGCTAATCATTGATTTCAATAACCATCTTCAACCATTATCATCAGCTGCTACTCAAACATTGTTGGATCGATTTAATCAGCCTAATAACTTTTCAGCAACCCCACCTCAATCAACCAATCCGGCCGCGGTTTCATTACATAACTTCACCTTACGGCGACAGAATCAATTACTTATTCAGCAACCGGAACTCACCATCTTTAAAAATAAGGTGACTCTTTTAACCGGTGAATCTGGTAGTGGCAAATCATCCTTTTTCAAGGCATTAACTAAAATCATTCCATTTGATGGAACTATTAAGCTTTTCGATCGTCCTTTAAAAAAATATTCTCCACCGCAGCTTGGTCAAACACTGGGTCTCGTCTTTCAAAATGCCAATGATCAATTTCTCAAGGTAACTGTCCAAGAAGAACTAGAACTTAGTCTCAGGCATGGGCACCATCCATACTTTAACCGTTCCCGTTTAGCAGACGCCATTGACAAGTTAGGTTTACAACATCTCACCAATCAGGTGGTGTATTCTCTTTCTGGTGGTCAAAAAAAGAAACTTCAATTACTGGTGATGCTCATGATGGGCCAGCCACTGCTGCTCCTTGATGAACCATTCAGTGGCCTGGATCAGCAATCCATTGCTAATGTGATTGACCTAATTCATAACTGCCAACAGGTTTTACCCCAAACCATTCTGATTATTAGTCATCAATTAACGGGGCTCGATTCATTCATTAATTATCATCTCCATCTAAGTTGCCGACAATTGTCATATCAAGGGAGGACAAGTCATGAATCCTAGTCTAAAATTACTACTGATTATCATTATTTCCCTGGAAATATCTTTTACCAGTAAAATCGCCACCAACCTCCTATTAATTTTCTTTGCACTAATCCTTCTAATTTTGCATCATTGTTCACTGCGGACATTGATTAAATTACTTCTTATTCCCTTGCTTCCTGCTTTAACTATTGCAGTAACCATTCGCTGGTTTAGTCCTGGCCATAGTTGGTTCTTTGCTTGGGTAATGGTTAGTCGAATTTACGCCTACTGCTTTTTGGGAGCTCTTATTACTATTTCTACGTCTCCACTTGAGCTCGCCCGCTCACTAGAACAAAATGCCCACCTCCCTGCCAAATATGCCTACGGAACATTAGCCGCCATCAATACCGTTCCGCGTACAATTCAAGCAATCCAAACCATTCGCATTGCAGCCCAAATGCGCGGAATCACTCTCTACTTCTGGTCACCGCAGCTCTACTTCAAAGCGATTCTTTCGGCCCTAAGTTGGTCGGACGTCCTCGCCCAAGCGATGGAATCACAGGGCTTCGTCGAGGGACAATCACGGACCCATGTTCAAATCATCCGGGTTGGAACGCGAGATTGGATAACCTTCATCGTTAGTTTGGCAATTGTTCAAGTCACATTACTCATGCTCCCATAACTTTTCTGGTATACTAAAAGAAAAGGAGTTCATTATGAATAATCAATCAATAACCAGTCGGATTCTCAGCTGTTTAGCTTATCTCAGTATCCTATTTCTTCCCGTTTTGTTTCCATTAATCATTTGGATCGTTGATCGTCAGGACCCATACGTGGCCAGACATGCTCGGTCCGCTTTCTGGACGCAGGTTTTCCCCGCCCTTTACGTAATTGTCGCCTTACTAACTTTCTTTATTCTCGGTGCGGCCGGAATAGATCAGGTTCGTAGTTCGGGTGGTTGGCTCTTCGGTATTCTAACAGTTTTAGCTCTTTTAATTTCTTTAATTCTCTACATCTATAACCTAGCGATGGGAATTAGTGTTTTAATTAAGCGGCAATAATTAATTGAACAAGCGATTAGTAATTTCCAGTTGCTAATCGCTTGTTTTTTTACATTTTTCGTTATAATAGAACTAAATTACATTCAAGAAAGGATTCATATTATGTCGACCGTTCTCGGAATTGTTCTCTTATTAGTTGCCGTCGTTACGGCCAACATTATCCACTTAATTTGGCCTGTCCTCCCTTTAGCAATTTATCAAATTATTGCTGGAGTGGTTTTAGCAATTATTCCTGACTTAAAGACTTTTCAACTCGAACCAGAAATTTTCATGCTCTTGATTATCGCACCGCTCATGTTTAACGACGGTCAGAACACTTCCTCCAGGCAGCTCGCGCGGGCACTGTCAAGAACGATGTCCATGGCGGTTTATCTGGCGCTTTTTACAGTCATTATCCTCGGATTGGGATTACACTTTCTCCTCCCGCATTCCTTATCCTTACCCGTTGCCTTTATGCTCGCTGCCATTATTACCCCAACTGATGCCGTCGCTGTTAAGTCGTTGACTACTGATGTCGAAATGCCAGAAAACGTCAGTTTAACCCTCGAACACGAATCGCTTTTTAATGACGCATCTGGAATCGTGCTGTTTAGTCTAGCTTCATCTGCCCTGGCTTCTGGTTTATTTTCACTTGCTCAAGGAATTTGGACATTCCTGTATGTTTTCTTCGGTGGGATTATCTTTGGAATGATCGCCGGATCCCTGCTAATTAACGTACGAACTGCTCTGATGCAACATCACGTTGACATCGCCCCAATTGTCATTCCGATTAATGTGATGACCCCGATTGTCGTTTATTGGTTAGCTGAAGAACTCCACCTCTCAGGTATTTTAGCGGTTGTCGCTGCTGGGATCATGCACAGTATCTTGTATGACCGTCTCCACCTTACTTCGACCAAAGTTCAGATTGCCACTACTACTATTTGGAACATCATTGCTGATGCTTTAAACGGCCTTGTTTTCGTCTTTTTAGGACTTAGCTTACCGATGGTGCTTGGTCATATGAAACAGCTGCAAACGATTAAAATTGTCGGTATTGCGCTGGTTCTTTACCTTGTCATGACTCTGTTACGATACCTCTGGTCGCAAATCGGCCTTGTGCGTCTGCATTCCAAAGCCTTACAACAAGATAAAAAATAGATAGCTTATTGTTAGCAATCGGTGGCGTTCACGGTACCATCACCATGGCGATGGCCTTTTCCATTCCGCTGCTGGTCAACGAAGACCGAATTGCCATGCGGAATGATTTGATTTTGATTGCCGCTTTTGTAATCCTGATTAGTCTTTTTGTCGGTACCTTTGCCTTTCCAAAACTCCTTCCGCAAAAACAGGAAAGTTATTCCAAAGCTGAATTTCATAAGGCTTTAACAAAGACTGTGCAATACGCTATTAATGATTTAACCAATAACGGTGAACAAAATCGTGAAAAATCACTAGTAATTGACCAATTGGACAGTCAAATGACCATGCGGGCACGTCTGAATACCGAAACCTATAACCATCTCTTGCAAAAGTGCCACCAAGTGGAATTAGATACCCTTGAAGAATTGACCGATAATGACGTCATCACCGAACAGCAGGAACGAATGTACTCGCGGCTGATGGATCGTGACCTCTTCAGTAAATCAAAGCACGGTTTTTGGGATACTTTTATCATGTTGTATCACCGTCTGCACTGGATACACGCTCGTCGTAAAGTAATCAAACTTTATCATAAAAATCCGGAATTAAAAAAAGCGCGGCAAGATCACTTTAAGGCAGTTAATGATGAAATTGGCCCCGTTTTACGAATCGTGATCCGACGCGTTAATAAATTTTTGAATGATGCTCAAACGCCGAAAAATGCTTATGAAATCGCTGCGGTCCGGCGAACCTATCTAAACCGTTACCGAATCTTCTCACGCAAAAATAAGATTAACGCTGATCTCATGACCAGCTACTTTATCAATGCCTTTCAAGCAGAACATAGCTATATCCAACAACAAGCTGCTGCGCATAAAATTTCGTTTGACTTAGCAAATGCACTCAATGAACAAGTCTCAACGGACCAATTAGTTTACCTGCTTCTTCTTGATCAATTACTTTTTGTAAGAACTCGCAAATCCCAACCCATCATCTTTGGTTGTGGTTGTTCACCTGTTAATAGGTCCGTCCAGCCATCCACTAACTCTGCGGGTAATTGGCGTTCTTCGTTCCGCATGTTCAAAACAAAGTAAATTTCATGACCATCCTTCACTCGTTTAGTGATTTCCAAATCAGTTGGAGTCGCAATTAATCCTGACACACCTGCCACTTGGAGAACCTCATCCATTAAGTGACTCAATCCAGCATGGTCAATCCGACTGCCGACATACCAGGCCGTCCCCTGACCATACTGATTTTCCGTAATCGCTGGAACTCCAGCATAGAATTCTGTCCCATACTTAGCAACCGCACGGGCATGGTCACTGGTTAGATGAATGAGGTCACACAAATAATGCCCATCCGCAGCAAGGCCATCTTTTTCATAAACAACCTGGGTTGTCTTTCCAGGAGTCATTGCATCGGTCTCTTCAACCCAAATGCCAAGCACTTTGCTTAACGGACCAGGATAACCACCAGTGTAGACATTATCACTCTCGTTCACCATCCCTGACATGTAAGTCGTCAGGAAGTGACCACCAGTAGCAACATAGTCATTAATTTTTCCGGCAAGCCCCTTCTTAACCATGTAGAGAACGGGTGCCACAATTAAGTCATACTGACTAAAATCGTCATCTACACTAATCACATCCGTCGGAATATGGCGTTCATAGAACTGCCGATAATAATCCAGTACAGAGCCAACATAGTCTAGATCTTGAGAAATTCCCGCCACGTATTCATATGACCAGAAATTATTCCAATCAAAGATAATGCCGATCTTCGCAGGCGTTTGGGACCCTAATATCTTTGAACTCAGCCGTTTTAAATCATGACCAATTTGGGCCACTTCTTGGAACGCACGGGTATCCGTCCTTTGCGAATGGCTAATGACTGCACCATGAAACTTTTCCGAACCACCAATTGCCTGCTTAAGCTGAAAATATTGAACCGTATCTGCACCATGAGCGACCGCTTGAAATTCAGTTGCCCGAACTTGTCCAGGACGTTTCAGCGGACTATACGGTTGCCAATTGACCTGGGAAGGCGTGGATTCCATCAGCATAAATGGCTGATGCTTTAAACTCCGCATCAAATCGGACAGAAATGCAGCTTGATAGGCTGGTTGATCATAGGCTGGGTAGGAATCGTACGCAATGATGTCTTGATCCCCTGCCCAGGCTTGGTAATCAATCATCTTATTTGGCGTACTATGAAAGTTCGTCATTATCGGTGTGTGATCATCATACTTTTCAATCGTGCGCTTTTCCATCCGGTAAAGGTCTTGGAGTGCAGCAGATTGGAACCGCAGATAATCCAATGACAAACCAGCAACAATGGTATGGCTGCCTTCTGGGCCCCATGCATCGCCCAGTTCGTTTGGTACCACAATTTCATCCCACTGATAAATGGTGTGACTCCAGACGTTATTGTTCCACGCTTGATTCAAGCGATCAAGGGTTTGATACTTTTGCTGCAGCCACTTTTGAAACGCCTTTTGGCAATTCTCACAGTAACAATTACCACCGTACTCGTTATTAATATGCCAAGCGACAATGTGGGGATTATCACCATATCGCTCCGCTAGTTTAGCAACGAGCTTTTGTGCGAGCCGTTGATAATTCGGAGAACTGGGACAAAAGTTATGCCGTTGGCCAAAAACATGCTGGCGCCCTTGATAGTCCACCCGCGCCACATCGGGGTATTTTTTAAACATCCACGCTGGCATGGCGGCGGTTGAAGTTGCCAACACGATTTCAAAGTCAGCAGCACTGAGTTTTTCAA
>CAMXWI010000058.1 GCA_947252915.1 uncultured Lactobacillus sp. | reverse complement strand
GCTCTATTTGTCTGCCACAAATTGTTGCTTCACTGCTGAGTTTTGTGCTCTTCCCAATGCTGGGTGGTTCACAAGTCCACATGTTTCTGCTTGGTGGGGTGGTAATGATCTTAGCTGCCTTGTCAGTTGGAACAATTCACGAAACGTATGTCCGCTAGAAAGTTACTAAGAGAATTGAATTAAAGGATTTAAATAAGAAAGGAATTTACCATGAAAAGAACATTTGATATTGCGCCATGGCACGTTGCAACTAAACAATGGGATCCAGAAGATAAACGCCTTCAGGAATCAATGACGTCATTAGCAAACGAAAACTTGGGAATGCGGGGCTTCTTCGAAGAAGGCTACACCGGTGACCATATGCAAGGAGTCTACCTCGGTGGGGTTTGGTTCCCTGACAAGACACGTGTTGGTTGGTGGAAGAACGGTTATCCAAAATACTTTGGTAAGATGATCAACGCGGTTAACTTTATGAAGTTAATCATTAAAGTTAACGGTGAACAACTGGACTTAAACAAACAAACACCAAAAGATTTCAAATTAGATCTTGATATGAAACGGGGCGTCTTAACTCGTGAATTTACCGTTGAAATCGGTGGTACTGAAATGTACTTCAACTTTGAACGGTTCGTTTCGGCCGTCCAAAAAGAATTAGTGGGTCAACGGTTGCACATTAAGAATCACGGTAATGATGATGCAAAGGTCGAAGTTACCAGCATGATTGATGCGGATGTCTATAATGAAGACGCCAACTACGATGAACAATTCTGGAACGTTTTGGGCAAGAATGCTAGTGATGAACATGCCGAATTAACTTCTGAAACGAAGCCGAACGACTTTGGGACGCCACAGTTTACTGTCGGGATGAAGACGACCACGAAGACGGATTTAGCCCACGTCGGTGATGGTACTGATGAGAAGGATGCTTACAATAACTTTGCGGGCACAGTAGCTGCTGACCAAGAAGTAACAATTGAAAAGCGGTCCGTTGTCGTTACCTCTCGGGACTTTGATTCCCAAGCAGCGATCGACAAGCGTTTAGATGATTTAACCGACCAATTAGATGGTCAAAGCTTTGATGATTTATTAGCTCCCCATGTCCAAGAATGGGCCGACCGGTGGACAAAGTCCGATGTTGAAATTGAAGGAGACGAAGGGGCCCAACAAGGGATTCGCTTTAACCTCTTCCAACTCTTCTCAACCTACTATGGTAATGATTACCGGCTGAATATTAGTCCAAAGGGCTTCACTGGTGAAAAGTACGGTGGTGCTACATACTGGGATACAGAAGCTTACTGTATTCCAGTCTACTTAGGGGTTGCCAACCCAGAAATTGCCCGTAACTTATTAATGTACCGGTATAAGCAACTGGATGGTGCCTTTGTAAACGCTAAGGAACAAGGTTTGAAGGGTGCATTATTCCCAATGGTGACCTTTAACGGGATCGAATGCCACAACGAATGGGAAATTACCTTTGAAGAAATCCACCGGAATGGTGACATTGCCTTTGCGATTTACCTATACACTAAGTACACGGGCGACAAGTCATACGTACTCAACGAAGGCGCGGAAGTCCTAACCGAAATTTCGCGGTTCTGGGCAGACCGGGTTCATTACTCACAACGGCAAAACAAGTACATGTTGCACGGGGTAACCGGTCCAGATGAATACGATAACAACGTCAACAACGACTGGTACACGAACCTACTTTGTCAATGGACATTGAAGTACACACTGGAAATCTTGGCAGAAGTTGATGACGATGTTGCCAAGAAGCTCAACGTTTCCGAAGATGAAAAGCGTTACTGGAAGGGTATCGTGGATAATATGTACTTGCCATACGACAAGCAGAAAGATATTTTCCCAGAAAATGATGGCTTCTTAGATAAGGACCTGACCCCAGTTTCTGAAATTCCAAGTGATCAACTCCCACTGAACCAAAACTGGTCATGGGACAAGATTCTTCGTTCACCATATGTTAAGCAAGGGGACGTTATTCAAGGTCTGTGGGACTTTATTGATGACTTTACCAAAGAAGAAAAGAAGAATAACTTTGACTTCTATGAACAATTTACGGTTCATGAATCAAGCCTTTCCGCTTCCGTTTACTCCATTATTGCGGCTGATATTGGCTATGAAGACAAGGCTGTTGAATTATACGAACGTTCAGCCCGCCTTGACCTTGATAACTACAACAATGATACTTCTGATGGTTTGCACATCACTTCCATGACGGGTTCATGGTTGGACATTGTTCAAGGATTTGCCGGCATGCGGGTTCGTGATGATCAACTTCACTTTGCACCATTCTTACCAAAGAAGTGGGATTCATACCAATTCCGTCAAATGTTCCGGGGGCGGATCTTAAAGGTTAAGCTTGATAAGCACGGTACGAAGATTGACTTAGTATCTGGTGACCCAATTACGATTGATTTAGATGGTCAAAAGTTAGAATTAAAGTAATTCAGGAAGGAGATTAACCATGAACTTTTCTGAGATTAAAGGATTTGCCTTCGACATGGATGGGGTAATTGCTGATACTGCCCGGTTCCATGGGCAGGCTTGGCACCAATTGGCTGACAAGGTGGGGACGGAATGGACCCCGGAATTAGCTGATGCACTTAAGGGTGTTAGTCGGATGGATTCCCTCGAGTTGATTCTCAAGGCCGGTGGTCATGAAAATGACTATTCACAGGATGAGAAGGTGGCGTTGGCGACGGAAAAGAATGAGAACTATGTTAAGTTAGTGGAAACTTTAACGCCGGCTGATATCTTACCGGGAATGAAAGCATTCTTAGATGAACTAAAGGCTGCAGGCTATCACTTAGTGTTAGCTTCTGCTTCCAAGAATGCTCCGAAAGTTTTAAAGTACCTGCAATTGACGGACTATTTTGAGGAGATCGTTGATCCAGCAAAGCTTTCTAAAGGAAAGCCGGAACCAGAAATTTATGTTGAAGCGGCCAAGACGATGAATTTGCCAGTTAACGAAGTAGCTGGGGTCGAAGACGCACAGGCTGGAATTCAGGCCATCAACAGCGCTGGAGAACTCTCTATCGGGATAGGCAGTAGTCTGAAGGCCGCAGATGTTAAGTTTAATGAAACGAGCGAGGTTTCATTAGACGCAATTAAAGCACAACTATAGTTATAACTATTCACTCATCGCAACAATCATCAAGGAGGCCGGGAGTTACCCAGCCTCCTTTTTATGTGGAAGATGATAATGCAATTAATGGGCGTTCGGCGTAAGATATTAATCAAAGAGGAGGATCATGATGAAATTTATTTCTTGGAATATTGATTCAATTAATGCTGCGTTGACTGGAACATCGACTCGGGCCGGAGAAACCCGGGAAGTTTTGCACAAAATTGCCGATTTAGCGCCTGATGTGATTGCCATTCAGGAAACTAAGCTTTCCAAAAATGGCCCCACCAAGAAGCACTTGACAGTTTTGAATGAACTTTTCCCAGACTACCAAGTTGCCTGGCGGAGTTCAGTTGAACCCGCCCGGAAAGGGTACGCAGGAACAATGTATCTTTATCGAACTGGTCTCGCACCAAAGATATCTTATCCGCAAATTGGTGCTCCAGAACCCATGGATGATGAGGGCCGGATGATTACTTTAGAATTTCCAGACTTTTTTGTTACGGAAGTGTATACACCGAACTCAGGAACCGGGATCCGTCGCTTGGCTGAACGGCAAATTTGGGATGACCGTTACCGAGAATATCTTCAACAATTAGACCAGCAAAAGCCAGTGATCGCCAGTGGTGATTTTAACGTTGCTCATGAGCCGATCGACCTGGCCCATCCAGAAAATAATCACCATTCAGCTGGCTTTACCGACGAAGAACGTGAGCACTTTACTAAATTATTAAAGGCTGGTTTTACGGATAGTTTCCGTCACCTTCATCCAGAAGAAAAAGGTGCCTATTCCTGGTGGGCACAACGGGTTATTACCAGCAAGCAAAATAACTCTGGATGGCGGATTGACTACTGGTTGGTTAGTGATCGGATCGCCGGTAAGGTAGTGAAATCATCGATGATTGATACCGGAGCACGCCGTGATCATACGCCGATTGAATTAGACATTGATTTATAATTAATTTAGTATAGAGGGCATCCACAATCGTGGTATACTGAATTTGTGATTATAAATGAGAGAAGGAATAATTGTGGAACGAGCAAATAAGCGTTTTGATTGGGCAGCCTTTATTTTAGGTGTCCTATTGGTCATTTTAGGGTGTGTTTCGATGTATCATATCGATAAAACCCTGCGGTTAGTGGCAATTTTGATGGGAATTGGTGCCATCATAAAGGGAATCTATGAAATTTGGCTTCGCCAGACGGTGAATAATTTACTGAATCACCGATCTGCTTGGTTGTTAATTATGGCCATCTTAGATATTATCGTTGGTTTGATTTTCCTGTTTGTACGGGGCGTTGGCGCATTAACAATTGCTTACCTGTTTGCTTTTTGGTTTATTATTGACAGTATTGGTCAATTGCAGGTTTCCAACTTCTACCGGCAATTTGGTAAGGGATACTACTGGCTACTAGTTGTCTTGAACGTCATCGGCGTGATTGTAGGGGTTATCTTACTGTTTAACCCTGCGCTTTCGGCAATTACTCTTGTTTGGTTAATCGCTGCTGCTCTGATCTTGTTAGGAGTAATTGCAATTGTTGCTGCCTTTTAAAGGTGCTAAGTTTTTAAAAAGACGTGAGCTGGTGCTCACGTCTTTTTTGTTGAATCATGCTAAAATAAAAGAAATCATGATGAAAGAGGAATGATTATGGGGACAGTAGTGGTATTACCATCATTCAAACGAGAACATAGTGATTGGCAACAAGTAAATATTGGGCACCGTCAGTTGCAAGTTCTCGATTATCAACAATTTCAGCTCAACCCGTACACATTTTACCAACTAGTTCAAGCGGTAGTTGACTATCTACGAACCGTGGCCCAGCCAGTCATTTTGATTGGAGAAGACTTTGGTGCCTTAGTTGCGTTACGAGCAGCAGTTGATCTTTTGGGACGACTTGATCGGCTAATTTTAGTCCGACCGCATTATCAAGCTTCAATGAATTTGCTAAATTCAGGACTATTTCAACCAGCTCCATTAGACCGCCATCAGCTTAAGTCACTTAAACAATCACTCCAAGGGGTGGATTTAACGGGTGAATTGATGCACGTTCAGGGCTTAACCTACCTCTTTACTGGGGAACAAGATCGCAAAAATCGGCGAGTTGCCCAAGAACTCAAGAATCGTTTAATTGATGGGCACTTAGAAGTAGTGCCGAAAATGGGTAAGACGTTGAATGAAGCGGGAATTAAGGCATTAAGTGAGAACTTGCGGTGATGAAAATGCTTTGTAATCGTGACTTAAATGATCGCGAACGTTTGCAAGTTGCCCAAATGGAATATCAGTTGCTACAGACTGATCAAGTAGTTAAAATCGATCAGCAACCGTTTGGAAGGGTGATCCAGCATTGCCAAACGGCGGATGGTTTTCAAATGTTTGTGATTGAAAATCGGCCACAAAGGGAATATACACTGCTGTTTAAAGGTTCATCTGGATTAATCAAAGGGACGATTGAAACTTGGAATCATGAATGGCTAGCAACGAATTTACCAATTGGTTGGTCTTTATTTGTCCAACGTGGGGTGATTCCGAGTCAATTGCGGACGGCGGCTCGCAAGTTGAATGGGATTTTACGTAAGTATCCAGAAGCGAAGTTCTATTTATATGGTCACTCGCTAGGTTCAATTAATATCCAATATGCGCTCGCCAATTGTCTTAAGCTGGGGCAGATTAAACGGGGCGATATTTATGAAGGCCCCAATATTTATTGGTTACTCAGTCGTCGGCAACAACGACGGGTCCGTAAATTTAAGCATAAGGTCAATAATTATATTGACGTTTATGATCCAGTGACTGCTGGTTTTGTTGATGGACGCCGCCTTGTAGGGCGGCTTCGGTACATAAAAAGTAAGTTATTACCGCCAATTCGTCAACACATGTGGGGCGGTTATCAATTTACCAAAACTGGTCGGTTGTTAGTACAGCCAATTAATGAGCTTTTTAAAATTCGCGCTGATTTTAATCGCCGAGTAATGCTGTCTCTTATACACATCTCCGAGCCCACGAGACGGTTGCGAGGATCT
>CAMXWI010000057.1 GCA_947252915.1 uncultured Lactobacillus sp. | reverse complement strand
TGAGCTTGGTAAGCAATCGTGCCCCCTTCACCAAGTAATGCCCCCACAATCAGTAACAGGAAATATTTACTTGATTTTTGCCAAAAGTTCACTTCTGGTCCTCACTTTCCAAATCAATAACCTTCATATTGTAGCGGATTTTTTATTGAGGAGCCATTATTTAGACATAAATTATCATTTTCATAAGGACTAAAAAGAGCGTTACCCTGGTCGTTATCAACCGGACTAACGCTCTATTAAAGTAATATTCTAATTTCGTACTGAATTACTCAATTCCTGTAGTGAATCAATCCCCAACTTATCTAGTAAAGCCGGGAGTTGTTGAGCAATGTGTGGGCAAGCATTAATGTCTTTAAAGTGTGCTGCTCCTACCGCCACGGCATTCGCACCAGCCATAAAGAATTCGACAACATCCGCCGCTGTTGCAATTCCCCCCTGGCCAATAATCGGGAGTTTGGTTGCGTGGGCCACTTGGTAAACCATCCGCACGGCTAATGGTTTAATTGCTGTACCAGAATAACCGCCCATCCCGTTTCCGAGAACAGGTTTGCGCGTTTTAATATTAATATGTAATCCTAAAACGGTATTGATCAAACTTAGGCCGTCAGCGCCTCCCGCTTCTGCCGCCTTAGCAATCTCCACGCTATCAGTAACATTGGGCGTTAACTTAACGTAAACGGGAACTGCCCCAACAACGTCCTTCACTGCTCGCGTAATTTTCTCTACAGCATGGGGATCCACACCAAAAGACATCCCACCATGGGCAACATTCGGACAGGAAACGTTGAGTTCTAAAGCACCCACTAAACCACTAGCCGCCAACTTAGTTGCCACGGTCACGTATTCAGATAACGAGGCCCCACCAACACTGCCTAAAATTGGTAAGTTGGGGTAATTTGCATGGAGCTTAGGCAGTTTTTCCTTTATCACTACGTCTACGCCAGGATTAGTCAACCCGACTGAATTCATTACCCCATCAGTTAATTTAGCAATTTGTGGTTGAGGATTCCCGGTTGTGGCGCGAGGAGTGGTGGTCTTAATGGCAAGTGCACCCAGTTGATTAAAGTCGACTTGGTCAGAACCCCATGCATCACCAAACCCAAAGGTCCCAGAAGCAGGCATCAATGGAGTAGACATGTTTAACCCCGGTAATTTAACAGCAATTTGATTAGTCATAGTAAAACTCCTCACGTTTTTACAGTGCTTGAGTAGCAAATGAACGGTTTTCCAATGCCCGTAACAGTGCATCCACGGTGTCTAAGGCAGTCAACAATGGGACATTATGTTCAATGGCAGTTTGCCGAATAATAAAGCCATCCGATGTCTTTTGATAATCATGTCCCATCGTGTTAATAACGATATCAACCCCATTCCTGATCGCGTCAAGAATATTATGCTGTCCTGCTTCATGGAGCTTATCCACCACTTCGACATGCAGTCCATTTTTTTGAAGAAAATCGGCAGTTCCACTTGTGGCGAGCAAACGGTAGCCGATTTTAGCGAACCGTTGGGCAATTGGCAAAATTGCTTGTTTATCATGATCTTCAATCGTTAGCAGAACGTTACCATTTTCTGGAAGCTTCATTTTGGCGCCCACAAAGGCTTTATATAAAGCTTTTTCGAAGGTTTCATCGCTGCCCATCACTTCACCAGTCGATTTCATTTCGGGTCCTAGGAAGGCATCAACATCATCCAGTTTATTAAAGCTAAAGACTGGAGCCTTAACGTGAACCGTTTGCGGTTCGCGGTATAAGCCATCTTGATAACCTTGGTTCTTCAATGATTCGCCGAGAATAACCCGGGTCGCGACCTGTGCCATTTCAATTCCCGTAATCTTACTTAGGAATGGGACCGTTCGACTAGCCCGCGGGTTAACTTCCAAAACATAAGCCTCATGATTATGAATAATAAATTGAATGTTCATAATACCGATGCACTTCAGCGCAAGACATAATTTTTTGGTAGCGTCGACAATCTGTTGCTTGATATCTTGGTCAAAACTTTGTGGTGGATAAACCGCCATTGAATCACCAGAGTGGACTCCAGCGCGTTCAATATGCTCCATGATGCCAGGTAAGAGAACGTCTGTCCCATCACAAATGGCATCAACTTCACATTCACGTCCTTCGAGATATGCATCAATCAAAATAGGATGATCAGCTGCAACGTTAGCGTTATCTTGCAAGTATTGTTCCAGCTCAGTTTCGTTATAAACGATTTCCATCGCTTTGCCACCAAGAACATAACTTGGCCGGACTAACACCGGATAGCCAATTTTGGTTGCGGCAGCAATAACCCCTTCATGAGTCGTCGCTGTCAAACCAACGGGTTGCTTCAACTGCAGATCCTTAATAACTTGATCGAAGACCCGTCGATCTTCTGCAGCATCCAAATCTTGCACGCTGGTTCCCAGGATCTTAATTCCATGTTGATCCAACCCCGCTGCAAGGTTAATGGCAGTTTGCCCACCGAATTGAACAATCACTCCTGCTGGTTGTTCTAAGTCACAAACATTTAAAACATCTTCTAAGGTTAACGGTTCGAAGTATAACTTATCTGAAATTGAAAAGTCTGTTGAAACCGTTTCGGGATTTGAATTCATCACAATTGCCTCATACCCATGTCGTTGAATTGCTTTGACACAGTGGTCGGTGGCGTAGTCAAATTCAACCCCTTGACCAATTCGAATGGGCCCAGAACCAATTACCAAAATTGCTGGTTTTGTAGAGCGGTGACTTTCATTTTCATGATCATAAGTACTGTAAAAGTATGGCGTTGCCGAAGCAAATTCGGCTGCACAAGTATCCACCATCTTATAAACAGGGACAATCCCATTAGCAAGCCGTAATTTACGGACGGCATCCACAGTAGTTTCCCAAAGATGAGCAATTGTCTCATCACTAAAGCCGTATTGCTTGGCTTGTTTCAAAACTTCGCGGTCATCCGGATGATTTTCAATTGTGGTTTCCAATTCCACTAAATGTTGAACAATATCTAAAAAGTAATCGTTAATTTTGGTTAATTCGTGAATATCTTCAATTGAATAGCCACGACGGAATGCTTCCGCAATGTAGAATAAACGGTCATCCTGTGCATGGACCAATTTATCTTCTAATTCCACATCCGTTGCCTGATGAGCTGCTGGTAAAAAGAAATCCTTTGTATCAATTTCCAGAGACCGGACCGCCTTTTGAAAAGCCTCTTCGGCATTGCGGCCGATGGCCATGACTTCTCCCGTAGCCTTCATTTGGCTGCCCAATGTCCGATCAGCCCGCGTAAATTTATCAAACGGCCACCGTGGAATCTTGCAAACAACATAGTCTAATGCTGGTTCAAATTCCGCATAGGTGGTCCCGGTAACGGGGTTAATAATTTCATCCAATGTCAACCCAACCGCAATTTTGGCCGCCATTTTAGCAATTGGATAGCCAGTAGCTTTGGAAGCTAATGCCGATGACCGCGAAACCCGTGGGTTAACTTCAATCACATCATAGTGGTAACTATTGGGGTCTAAGGCAAGCTGAACATTACAGCCCCCTTCGATTTTCAATGCACGAATCAGCTTGAGGGCACAATCCCGTAACATTTGGTATTCACGATCCGATAAAGTTTGGTTGGGGGCAAAGACGATGGAATCACCAGTGTGGATCCCCACTGGGTCAAAGTTTTCCATACAACATACCACCATCGCATCGTCTTTGGCATCCCGCATTACTTCAAATTCGATTTCTTTATACCCGGCAATGGATTTTTCAATTAAACACTGGGTGACCGGTGATAAATCAAGTCCGTTGGCCGCGATAATTTTCATTTCATCATCGTCATGACACATTCCGCCACCAGTACCACCCATTGTAAAAGCCGGCCGGACAATCACCGGGTAGCCAATTTCATGGGCAAATGCTAACGCTTCGTCAACCGTTGAGACCGTTTGCGAAGCCGGAACTGGTTCATGCAATTGTTGCATTAATTCCTTAAACCGTTCCCGATCTTCAGCTTGGTCAATTGAATCTAATTTGGTTCCCAGTAATTGGATCCCCAATTCATCTAAAAGACCAGTCTTAGCAAGAGCCACAGCTAAGTTCAAGCCAATCTGACCACCTAATGTTGGTAAGATGGCATCCGGATATTCCTGGCGAATAATTCGGGAAA
Organism: uncultured Lactobacillus sp.; assembly: GCA_947252915.1. GTDB lineage: Bacteria > Bacillota > Bacilli > Lactobacillales > Lactobacillaceae > Limosilactobacillus. The sequence goes on along the minus strand of CAMXWI010000057.1, from coordinate 2,044 downwards.
CTGATTCGACTGTTAACGGTTCAATATAAACGTGATCAGCAATCTCATTGTCCGTCATAATGGTTGCTGGATTAGAGTTAACGAGGACCGTTTCATAACCTTCTTCTTTAAGAGCTAAACAGGCTTGAGTCCCTGAATAGTCAAATTCTGCTGCTTGACCAATAATAATGGGACCGGAGCCAAATACCATAATCTTATGAATATCCTTGCGTTTAGGCATAATTAGCGTTCCTCCTTTTGCTGATCAACCATATTGATAAAATCGTCAAACAATGCGTCTGCATCGTGGGGACCAGGAGCTGCATCCGGGTGAAATTGTACTGAAAATGCTGGATAATGCTTGTGCCGCAGTCCTTCAATCGTCCCATCGTTCACTTCTTCATGAGTGATTAACAATTGATCCTTATCAATGGACTTCGCATCAACCGCATACCCGTGATTTTGGGAGGTAAACGCGATCTTGCCCGTTGCAATATCCCGGACAGGATGGTTAAAGCCACGATGACCAAACTTCATCTTGTAAGTTTTTGCTCCATTGGCTAACGCAAAAATTTGGTGCCCCATGCAAATGCCAAAGAGTGGAAAATGCTGCTCAATTTCCGCCACCATTTTAACTGCTGAAGTCATTTCTTCCGGATCACCAGGACCATTGCTCAAAAGAATACCATCCGGATTAAGGTTCATGATTTGTTGGGCCGTGGTTGAACAAGGTACCACAATCACATTACAGTCACGCTTGGCTAACTCCCGAAGAATACTGTGCTTGATTCCAAAATCAACGACCACAATGTTGCGCTTTGTTCCCGGATTCGGGTATGCGGACTTAGTGGAGACTTTCTGAATAATTCCCTTGGTTGGTTGCACCTGCTTTAAATGCGCAATTACCTCATCAACCTGTTCAACACTATCCACAATCGTGCCCCGCAAGGTTCCATGTTCACGCAATTGGCGGACTAATTCACGAGTGTCAATTCCTTGCAAACCTGGAATATTATTTTGTTTTAAGAAGTGTGGTAAAGTATCTTGCATCCGCCAACTGCTAGGGCGCCGTGCCAATTGTCGACAAATTACCCCCTTAATCTGTGGTTCTAGACTTTCCAAATCATCTAAATTAACCCCATAGTTACCAATTAAAGGGTTAGTAAACACCAGAATTTGGTTGGCGTATGACTGATCGGTAATTGACTCCTGATAGCCCGTCATTCCAGTGTTAAAAACTACTTCCCCAATGGTTGAAACCGTGGCACCAAATCCTTCACCGGCAAATACACTACCATCTTCTAACACTAAGTATCGCTTCATATTATTTTTCCTTTCGTTGGTAAACTACTTGCCCATCAACTAAAGTCATGACGGTCGTACCGTAAACTTCATCACCAGTAAATGGGGTATTAATGCCCTTTGATTCATAATCATTAGCATTAATCGTTGCTGAATGGTCAATATCAAAAATAGCGATATCGGCTGGCTTTCCCGGTTCTAAATGACCAGCTTGTTCAAGGTGGAACAAGTCAGCCGGCTTGGCTGTCATTAAGTCGATCAGTTTCGAGAGGGAAATAATTCCAGGCTGCACCAACTTAGTGTAGAGTTCACTAAAGGCAGTTTCGCTTCCGGTGATCCCATTGGCCGCGTGACGGAAGTCAGCTGGCTTATCCGCAACCGTGTGAGGAGCATGATCGGTAGCAATCATATCGATCGTGCCGTCTTGTAATCCGTGAATTAATGCTTGTCGATCAGCTGCCGTCCGCAGTGGTGGATTCATTTTGTAGTTCGTATCATGACCATCAATATCATCAACCGTTAAGAGTAAATGGTGTGGTGAAGCTTCGCAGGTTACGTTTACCCCTTGTTGCTTAGCCAAACGTACCATTTCAATGCTTTCTTTTGTGGAAACGTGGCAAATGTGATAATGAACTCCTGTCGCCTTAGCCAAGACCAGATCACGCGCTACTTGGGCTGACTCAGAAACACTTGGCGCACCAGGTAAGCCCAATTCCTTTGACCGTTGGCACTCAGTCATCACCCCACCAAACAGTAACGAATT
>CAMXWI010000056.1 GCA_947252915.1 uncultured Lactobacillus sp. | reverse complement strand
CGCCAGAGCATTCCGCCCTTTGCCCAGCTTTATTATTACCATTATACCCTAGCATCACCGAATGCAAAATTCCTGATTTGTTTTCTCATGATTTTTTAATTTTATGGTATGATGATGGTAGTTATTATACAAAAATGGAGATTGAATGATGATCTTTAATTCACTGATTAAACCAAAGGATGAGTTAACTACCCTGACCGAAGATGTGACACTTGAAGAAGCCTTAAAAGTCTTGGAAGACTCTGGTTACCGCTGTGTTCCAGTGCTTGATCCTTCCAAAAAAATGTTTCGGGGTAACATTTACAAAATGCATATCTACCGCCATAAATCCCGCGGTGGGGATATGTCATTACCGGTAACTTCCTTATTAAAAAATTCAACGAAGTTTATCTCGATTAATGCCGACTTTTACAACGTCTTCTTTACCATCCGTGATTTGCCATACATTACTGTTTTAGATAGTCACAATAATTTCTATGGTATTCTTACCCATAACAGTCTGTTAAAACTGTTGGCCGAAGCTTGGAATGTCAACAATGGTCGTTACGTTCTCAATGTCCACCTCTCCGATGAACGGGGTGAACTGGCCCAAACCACCAAAGAGATTACTCGCTTCTGCCAAATCGCCAACGTCATTTCGTTAGACCCAGATGATCAAGATGGCAAGCAGGTGTTATTCACTCTCCCAGCCGATGTGGATCGCGATCGAGTCACCAAAATCGTGAAACGTTTGCAAAAGAAGGGCTTTACCGTTACTGAAGTCGAAGATCTACATCATAGTAATGTTTAAAATAAAGCGCGAAGTTGTAATAATGCAGCAACTTCGCGCTTTGTTTTAATTTTCTTTTTTAAGATGGTGTTGCCACCCCAACGGAACCACGATTACCAAAGAAACGATAATTAAGACCACTGCCGCCCAAATGATGTTCCGGTAGCCTTGATAAAGGATTCCCCGCATCATCGGCAACAGACTTTTCGGTAAATTCACGGCTGTTTTGGCATTTGATAACTGATTCAGCATCCGTAAAGTAATTCCATGGTGTTGTTGAACCCCTAAGAATAGTTCATGATTTAAAATTACTCCATAAACGGCTGACATCAAAGTCTGACTTAAAATCCGCAGTAAATAACCAAGGGAAGTAGCAATCGGGACATCTCGTAGTTCCGCATCTGTTTGGACATTAATTTGGAGAATATTAAACACCAATCCGACGCCGAAACCTTCGAATGCTCCCATTACCAACAGCAACCAGAACGGAGAAGCCTGACCGCCAATCATAATACCAAGGTACGCAATGAAAATTGCACCAGCACCACAGGTAACAATCCAATATTTGCCCCACCGATCTTGCAAGAATGGTACTAATTCAGAACCAATAAAATTAGTAATCGCTCCGGGAATTTGTGTCATTCCCCCTAATAGGGCACTCAAGCCTAAAATTCCTTGAGCCCACATTGGAATATAGGTAATGAAAGCAATGAATGATCCCCAAATGATCACGAATAGTAAAAAATCAATGACCAATTCACGATTTTTAAAGAGCCGGCTTGGAATGATTGGATCAGGAGCAATCGTATCGACCCGGACCATCCAAATTAAGAGGGCGATTCCGGCAATTATCAAGGCTGCAACCAGGAGTGGTGAAGCCGAGCCAAGTAACTGCACTGCTACTAAAATCATCACTAAACTAACTACCAATAGTGAAGCGCCTAAATAATCAACCGGCTTCCCCGCCGCCTGCTTTGAAACATTTTTATAAAATAGACTAACAATCGTAATGGCCAATAACGCAATTGGCACGTTGACATAGAACACCCAGTGCCAGCTCAACGCATCGACAATCCAACCTCCTAATAATGGGCCGATGATTGAGGCCGTCCCAAAACAGGCACTAGCAATCCCTAATACCTGCGCTCGTTGACTGAGATCCTCATACAATTCCGCAAAAACGATAAATGGAATGGTGTTCATTCCACCAGCACCAATCCCCATCACTGTTCGGGCAATAATGAACCACAGAATGTTCGGCGCTAGGGCTTGAAAAACCGCTCCTACCAAAAATAATGAAGTTGCGGCAATGTACGCCTGTTTATTTCCTTTGTGTTCTCCAAATTTACTCCATAGGGGCGTCGCCACCGCCATTCCCAACAGGAAGGTGGCAATGATCCAACCCATGTATTGCAAGCCATGCAAATCACTAGTAATCGCCGGCAGTGCCGTATTGACAATCGTTCCGTCCATCCCTGCCATGATATTCGACAGTAGTAGTGCGCCGGTAACAATCGTCCGCCGTTGATGTTGTTCCAAAAAGATTCCTCCTTCAAAACGGTCTCTAGCTTTCGCCCATGACGAACACTAGAGACCGTTAATTGTATTATTTAATTTAAACTGAGACTAACTCGCAGTGCTCGATTAACTGCCTGCATTGTTGCCTGATTTAATTGACCAATCTGGTCAGCTAAGCGCTGCTTATCGATTGTTCGAATTTGCTCAAGCAGGATTTGCGAATCACGTTTAATTCCCTTCACATTTTGTTTGATTGGAACGTGAGTTGGCAACCGATGCTTTTGCATTTGGGCCGTGATCGGAGCAACAATCACCGTCGGGCTATGCAGATTTCCAACATCGTTTTGTACAATCACCACGGGCCGAAAACCACCCTGCTCCGACCCAATCACTGGTGAAAGCCGAGCATAATAAATTGCTCCCCGTTGGATCTGCTGCCCCAAAATCGTCACTCCTCTTCTTGGCAATCCACATACTTGCGGGCAAGTCGGTCGCCAAAGCCCGTCAGTACTTCATAATTAATGGTACCGAGCTGATCAGCCAAATCAGTTGCCGTAATTTCTTGGTCACCAGACCTCCCCAGCAAAATTGCTTCTGTTCCTACCGGCATCTGATGTGGTAAACGAATCATCATCTGATCCATACAGATTCGTCCTAAAATATCGCAAACCTGACCATCAACAAGGACATGATATCCAGTTAAACCACGACGGTAGCCATCCGCGTAACCGACTGGTAAAGTAGCCACCCACTCATCCTGTTGGGCAGTATAGGTCGCTCCATAACTGACCGATTCGCCCTGATGCAACTTCTTCACGAACGTAGCGTGGGTAACCAGCGATGTTACTGGCTGTAACTTAAACGATGGTTGGAGTTCACGACCAGACGGATTACAACCGTACAGGGAAATCCCCATGCGTACGGTGTTGCTCTCAATATCCTGTTGATGCCACAGTCCTGTGGCGGAATTAGCCATGTGTACATACCGTGGCCGGTGATCAACTACCGCTAAAAACTGCTTCCACTTGGTTAACTGACGCTCAAAATATGTTTCATCCGCACTATCAGCTGTTGCAAAGTGTGTAAAAATACCTTCAAATTCAAATTCTGGCGCTTGAACCAGTTGCAGTGCCTGCTTAAATTCAGCCACATCTTGGAACCCAATTCTCCCCATTCCGGTATCCAAACCCAGGTGAACTTTCAATGGTTGGTGAACATGATTCGTTTGTGCCACCTTTTGGTATTCCTTTAGCCAGTCCACAGAACCAACCGTTAAGGAAATTCCGTTCTCGGCTGCTAATGGTGCGTACTGCACTGGCGTGATCCCTAATACCAAGATGGTCTCTTGCAAACCAGCGTTCCGCAGTGTAAAGCCTTCGTCCAATAGCGCAACACAAAAACCAGCGACTCCTTCTTCAGAAAGAACGTGGGCAACTTGTGTCATTCCGTTACCATACGCATCAGCCTTTACGACCCCAAAAATATGACTGCCTGCTGGCAATGCTGCTTTTTGAGCACGAATATTATGGCGCAATGCACCAAGGTCAACTACCACATTTGTATTTCGTAAACGAGCGCTATTCATCGTTTGTCGTCTCCTTTTCTAAAACTACCTCTGTCATTACTAGTTTACCAGTATGGCTCACCGATGCCAAAGATTGTCCGCAAAAAGGCGACTTGGTAATGATTGGCCGTCCCGCTACATTATCAATAATTTCAATATCTTGAAAACCTACCTGAGCACCAATTCCCGTGCCAAAGGCTTTCGCAAAGGATTCCTTGAGTGACCACCGGCCACTTAGGTACTCCCACTTCCGCTGACCACGAAATTGGGCCATTTGTTGTTGCTCGTCGGGTGTTAAGACCCGTTCAACAAATTGAGGTTGCTTAGTTACCACTCGCTTGACGCGTTCAATTTCCGTAAGGTCGATGCCGATTCCATACAACACCACAATCACCTAATTTCAATTAGTCCTTTTTACGCCGCATACTAAATTTATGACCATTTGACCGTCGCTTTCCATAATGACGACGCTCTCCAGAATTACGGTGACCCCGGTAATGATGATTATTCCGGCTGTTGCGTCCCCGTGATTGGTGATGACGGTGTCGTCTTGGCAGTGGTCGCTCTGGTGTAATCTTAACTGGCACCTTACTTGCATCATCGGTGGTCAGATCATTCAAAAGTGCCGCCACTAAGTCAACTGCATCATGGGTCGCCAACAATTTTTCTGCTGATTGCCGATACTTATCTGTTGCTTCATCCTTAATCAAGTCATCAATATCATTGACTGCACTGGCAACTTGACCCCGAAAGGCTTCTTCTTCGGTTGGTGGTTTCAGTGGCAACATCCGGACCCGAGTAAGTTTTTCAATTTCGTGTAAGTAATCCATTTCATTGGGGGTGACAAAGGTCAATGACACACCATGGTGTCCGGCCCGGCCGGTTCGCCCAATTCGGTGAACGTAACTGTCAGGGTCGGATGGAATATCGTAGTTATAAACATGGGTAACGCCTGAAATATCGAGCCCCCGTGCAGCCACATCAGTTGCCACGAGAATATCCAAATCACCATTTTTAAACTTTTTCATGATTTTTGAACGCCGATCCTGTGTCAAATCACCATGAATTCCGGCCGCATTATAACCACGAGCCACTAATCCCCTGGATAATTCATCAACCCGCCGCTTCGTCCGACCAAACACGATCGTCAAATCCGGATCTTGGACATCAATCAACCGCGTCATAATATCAAACTTCTCGTAGTCCTTAGCTCGCACATAATATTGATCGACTAAATCAGTTGTTAACTCCTTGGCCTTAATCTTTACAGTCTGTGGGTCCCGCATAAATTGGACCCCAATCCGCTTAATTTCTGGTGGCATGGTTGCTGAGAAGAGCAGTGTTTGGCGCTTTTCTGGGGTTTCCTTAATGATTGCTTCAATGTCATCCAAGAAGCCCATGTTAAGCATTTCATCTGCTTCATCCAAAACCAACGTTTGAATATGCTCTAGATTAACAGTTCCCCGACTAATATGATCACGGAGTCGGCCGGGCGTCCCCACTAAAATTTGCGGATGCTTCTTCAATGAGTTAATCTGCCGCCGAATATCTGCACCACCATAAACAACTTGTACCTTAACGTGCTTATCGTGGCCCAATCGGTACAGTTCCTCTTGAGTTTGAATTGCTAATTCCCGGGTTGGCGAGATCACAATCGCTTGGATGGCAGGATTATCTAAATCAACATGTTCAATAATCGGCAGGCCAAACGCCGCCGTCTTCCCCGTCCCAGTCTGGGCTTGGCCAATCACGTCTTGCCCCTTTAAAACCATCGGAATTGTTTGGGCTTGAATTGGGGTAGCTTCTTCGTAACCGCTTTGCTTCACTGCCCGCAACAAACTCTTCGATAAACCTAATTCTCCAAATTTCAAAAAATTCACCTCATCATTAATTTCTGCTGAAAACACCACTACTTCATTGGCGTTGATATCTGGCCAATAGTAGTGGTGCCAAACATTATTTTGCTTTGAGTGCGTTTAAAACATTTTCTAGGTGGATACCATGACTTCCCTTCAGAAGCACAATATCATCCGCCTGAATTGTCTTTTGTAAATCATTAATCAACTGGTCTTGATCATCACTGGCATAGTGTTTGAGATCAGCGTCTGGATACCCATCAGCTAACAACTGATCTTTTAACGCAGTCATTTTATTACCAATCAAAAAGACCTTTTGGAAATGCTGGTGGTTAATCTCCGTTGCCAAACCAGCGTGCAATTTAGCTGAGGCATCCCCCAGTTCTAACATATCGCCGAGCACAATCAACCGTCGCCCGGTTTCCGGAAGTTCATTTAACGTCTCCAAGACTTCTTTAACTGCCGTTGGATTAGAGTTATAAACATCCGAAAGGATCTTTTCACCCTGTTGACCAGTCAGCCATTCAGCGCGATTTTCCGTTAACTCAACATTGGCTAACCCAATCTTGAGG
>CAMXWI010000055.1 GCA_947252915.1 uncultured Lactobacillus sp. | reverse complement strand
AGTAATGATGAATAATAATTTTATTCCTTGCCGCTTAATGGTTAATAATTCTATTTCACCTTTAAATGTCGAAGGAATACCACAGTTTAGTTGGTGGTGTCGTAGTGATGCCAGTGAGCAGGTACAAACAGCTTATCAAATTCAGGTTAAGGATTCTGAAGAAGCACTAGTTTGGGATAGCGATAAAGTTCTGGACAGTGATCAACTTCATATTCCATACAATGGCAAAAAATTGGCAGAAGGGAATACCTATTTCTGGCGGGTTAAAGTTTGGAATAATGATGATTTAGCGTCTGCATGGTCTAACTGGAATCGGTTTGACACAGGAATTGGTAATAATAGTTGGAGCGGAGCTAAGTGGTTAGATCGACAACTTACACCAGATGAAATTGAAGGTGATCGTTGGACGATTGCCCGCAAAGAAGTTCAATTACAATCTACACCAATTGCGAGTGTCCATAGTTATGTTGCTGCCAATCATGATTATGTTCTCTATATTAATGGTCAACGAGCTGACCGAGGGTTATCTTATGCCTATCCTGGCGAAGGTTATTACCAAGCTACCGATATCACTAATTTGTGTAACCAAAAGTCACTAACTGTTGGTCTTTTAAACCACTGGTATGGAAATGGACAGGGTCGGCCGGCAGGAATCCCTGGATTTCTGGTAAAAATCGATGTGAAATATGCAGACGGCAGTCATCAAATGATTGTTACTGATGAAAGTTGGCGTGTAAAGCGTGGCCCTTATGAACCTGCCAGTTTACGAAATGGTGAAGGAGATCATATTGAACACTTTAATGCCATCATGGCTGAACAAGATGATGGGTGGAAGTCTTCAGGATTTGATGATCAAAATTGGGATCAGCCTACAGTAATTGGGACGCATCCAACCAAGCCGTTTACAAAGGTAACGGGTTTGATGACGCGGATGACAGAAGAAAAGATTTATCCACAACGTATTTTGCAAGCGGCAGATGGTACCCAAGTGGCAGATTTTGGTAAAGTTTATCCAATTCGACCACAGGTTCACTTTAAATACGGTCAAGCAGGGAAGGTAGTACACATTCTTTCTGGTTATGAATTGACAGCGGATGGACGAGTTGCTACTGACCATGTAACGGCGCAAGGAACAGATATGTCATATTACTACACTGAAAAAGATGGTGAACAAACTTTTAAGGCTTTTACCCATCTGGCGTGTCGGTATGTTGAAGTTCCTGATGATGAAGATTTTTCTTTAGGTGATATTTGCGGAATAGTTGTTCATCGTCGAATGCCTGAATATATGTATGCCAAGTTTACTAGTTCTAATCGAATGTTGAATGATGTATGGGATTTAATGCAACGGTCATTGCTGCTAGGAGTTCAACAACAATTTGTTGATACACCAACTCGTGAAAAAGGACAATTTCTAGTTGATGCGGCGAATGAATCATATGGGACGATGGCGGTACTTGGTGATCGAATGGGTACCAAGCAAGCTTTGAATGAATTTCTGGAATCACAAGATCGGTATTGGAATTCCGGTAGTGATCAAGGCCGTTACAATTCGGTTTATCCAAATGGTGATGGTAAACGTGATATTCCAGACTATACGGAGCTATTCCCTGATTGGGTTTGGCGATACTATGAAGTTTCTGGTGACCTTGATTTCATGAAACGTGCTTATCCATATTTATTACGGACAGCAGATTATATTATTCGCAATATAGCAACTGATGGTCCTCAAAAGGGCTTAGTGAGTCGTCTTGACGGTGGAAGTGGTCCTTAGCTAAACGGAATTATTGATTGGCCAGCTCATAGTCGATTTGGCTATGATATGGCAACTACCGCGCGGACAACTGTTAATATTCTGGGAGTTAGTGTTCTCCGGAGCGTTGTTGAGGTTGGATCGGTGATTAAAGCGGATAAGAAGCAACTTGAAAAATTAACTTCAATTTATCAGAACTTAATTGATCAAATTAATAGTAAACTTCGTTTGGATAACGGCTTATACACTGATGGAATGTTTGATGATGGAAGGTTATCTGACCATATCAGTCAGCTTGCTAATTCATATGCGGTCGCTTTCGATGTCGCACCAGTTACTTCGAGGAAGTTAATTGCGGATTGGATTGGTCAGCAGGGAATGAAACAAGGACCAATGACAGTTCACTGGCTTTTGAAAGCGCTTACTGATAATGGCAACAACGTTGCGGCATTAAAATTGCTGACTAACCCTAATGACTTTGGTTGGGCCCAGCAGGTTAAATTAGGAAGAACTTTTACACCAGAAGCTTGGAAACTTTCGGGTGATGCAAATAGTCAGTCTCATGCGTGGTCAGCGCAAGCAATTGTTGCAGTTATTAATGGAATTTTAGGGATGAAATTTGATGGAATTGCTAATAAACATGTTTTAGTTAAGCTACCAGACCTGCCATTGAATTATGTTAGTGGAACGATTTATGGCAATTATGGTCCCGTTAGTCTTTCATGGAAAAAGAATGACCAAGGACAAGTTCATGACCTCTACTTAAAGATTCCATTTAATACGGAAGCGACAGTTGTTTTACCACATGATTTCCATTTAACGAAGGCTGCTGGTGATGGTCGAAACTTAAGTGAAGATCCTAAGGGTAACTTTAATAATTACCAAGTTGGTTCAGGCGACTGGCACTTTGAAATAGTTAAAGATTAATACGATAAGGAGTAGTTAAGATGAACAAGACAACAAACGAAGGCTCAGCTGGGCACGTCAAATTATGGAACAAAATTGGCTTTGGGATGTTTGAAGTAGCTTCAATTAATAATTGGTTCGTTAATGTCTGGCTATTATTTTATTTAACAACATTCGTTGGTCTATCTGTTGGTGCGGCTACCACAATGTTTGCAGCTGGGAAAATTATTTCAGCTTTTTGTACACCAATTTTCGGTTATATTTCTGATCACCTTTACCAAACGCGTTTTGGCCGTAAGTTTGGTCGGCGTAAAGGAATGCTTTTATTAGGCCTTCCTTTGGAAGCGATTGCATATATTTGGCTGTGGGTCCCGAATGAACCACATTTTATTTACTATGTTTCATACTTTGTTTTTATTGTTTTGCAACCACTAATGGGTTCGACACGGCTAACCTTTATGTCAGAAATGACAGAAAATTCTGTTCAACGGGCGGCATTAGCTGGTGCTAATCAGTATGGATCTGCTGTGGGAACCATTTTAGGATCGTCATTGGCTACGTATATGTTTGCTAAAATGGGCCAACACAACGAAATGACGTTCCTGTGGGTTTCAATTGTATTTAATGTTCTTTACATTATTGGGATGTTTATTTTTTATAAGAGCGTCTATGAACGTAAGTATGACGAATCAACCGACGTTAAAACTGCAGCTGGTGTAAATGGAACGAAAGTTAGAAGTTTTAAGACAACGATGACTGAAATGAAAGAAATTGTATGGAACTTCCTATCGGTCTTTCGTCTTAAATCATTTAACCTTTACATGGCAATGTACATTACAGAAAGTATGTTCCGAGCACTTTGGGGTGATATTAATACTTACTTTATCGTCTTTGTTTTGCTTCTTCAACCAAATACCGTTAATGTTTCGACATTGGTAGGCTTTGCGTTTGGTTTATTCTGTACGATCTTCTTCCTCTGGTATACAGCTAAAACTGATGGTCCGAAGTCATATCGGTTTGGTGCTTTATGGACAATCGGCAATACTTTAGCAATCTTAGCCATTGCAATTTGGCGTCCTGCGCATTTAGTGATCTGGTTTATTACTTTACAAACAATTCTTAACTTTGGTAAAGCTGGGGTTACTAACGCTTGTCAATTCGTGTTCACATTTATGCCGGATGTCGATGAAATTGTTACTGGGAAGCGACGTGAAGGTCAATATTCTGGTGTGCAAGTCTTCATTGATACATTATTTGGTAGTATTATTCTGATTCTCGTTGGTTGGATTTTAGACGCTACTGGGTTCCAGGAAAAGGCAATGACTCAACCGGAAGGAACTCGGCTCGCTATTTTGATCATGTACACTGCTGTACCAATTATCTTAGCTATCTTAGGAATTATTTCCTCATACTTTTTGAAGTTGGATGTTCCTAACCACAAGATTTTATTGAAAGAAGTTAAGCGATTACGTAACGGTGGATCAATGGAGGATGTTGATCCAAAGACAAAGGCAGTGGTAGAAAAATTAACTGGCTTTAAGTATGAAGAATGTTGGGGTCACAATAACGTGATGAATAGTAGTTTGGATAAAAAAGCCTCGGTGAATACAAGTGGAGAAAAGTAGCATGACATATGCGGAAAATATAATTGATAATCGATCCAAGTATCAATTTAAAGGAAAATGGATCACACCATCTTTCCAGGTTAATAGTGGTGATTGGCTCTGCTTTAGGCGCCAATTTACAGTGAACCAGCAACCATCAAAAGCGGTCTTGAAAATGACTGTTGAATCGAAATACTGGTTATGGATAAATGGCGAATTAGTAGTTTTTGAAGGTCAGGTAAAAAATGGCCCAGCACCTCAAATGGCTTATTACGATCAAATTGATATTACTAAGTATTTAATCAATGGAATCAATCAGATTGCCATACTAACGGTTTACTTCGGGAAAAATGGCTATGGGTTCTTTGATGGTGGATTACCCGGCTTGATTGCTGATTTAACTATTGACTGTAAAGTTAGTTTAGTTAGTGATGAGAAGTGGTCAGTTATTAAGAATCCTGCCTATCATCCGGCTGAAAAACAGCAGGATCGTTCTTATCGCTTAGCAGAACCGGATATTAATTACTATGCAACGGATAGTTTAGGCAATTGGTCCGCAATCGATTTTGATGATCATGAATGGTCATCTGCAGCGACTGCATAGTCGCATTTTAAAGGGTATGTGAAACGGCCAATTCCATTTTTGAAGGTTGAATCAATCAAGCGATTTAATCACTGGGATGTTAAGGATGATCCAGATCACCCAGGAATAAAAATTTACAGCATCAAAAATCGAACTAACTTACAAGGTACTCCTTATTTAAAGGTGATCTCGGATGCTAATCAGAAAATTGAGATTTATACAGATACATGGAAAGAAGCAGCCGGCCATGGTGACTCAGTGCGCCATGTTTATCACACTCGTCAAGGTCTACAAGAATTTGAAGCGCTTGGTTGGATAAACGGTTATCAAATTAACTTTCTGATTCCCCAAAATGTGCAAGTACTATCCCTTGGCTTTCGGCCATCTGGGTATCAAATCCAGAAAATGGGGAGTTATGACAGTGATAGTCCATTTATGAATAAGCTATATCAGAAGGCGTTAGATACACTGTACGTAACGGTAAGAGATTCATTTATGGATTGTCCCGATCGAGAACGAGCACAATGGATTGGTGATGCTGTTATTGAAATGGAAATGGGTGCGTACTCACTAGATCAAAATATCTATGCACTGTTCAACAAAGCTATCAATCAAGCTTTGAATTTCCAACACATTTCGGGAGCAATTCCCACCACGGCGCCAAATGGCATTGATTCACCAAATTTAGATGAACATGGTAATTTATTACAATCCATTATTGATAGTGGACAAGGCGGTGGTAATTTCGAACTGCCAATGCAATCATTGGCGTTTGTAGCTAATCTTTGGCCGTACTATATGTATTCTGGCGATCAACAACCATTTCAAAAGGGATTAGAAAAACTAATTAACTACCTGAATCTTTGGTCTGTTGACGATAATGGGCTAGTAAGCCATCGGGCTGGAACCTGGGATTGGATGGATTGGGGGAGCAATGCTGATCAAGCTGTGATTGAAGAATGCTGGTATTATGCTGCCTTGAATTCAGTAATCCAAATTGCTCAAACAATTCAGCCAACTTGTGAACAATTACCTGCCTTGCAGGAACGAGCTAAACAGATTTCGGAACATTTTGAAGAGAATTTCTGGAATCAAGAAAAGAATGCTTATTATCATCAAACTGATAATAAAAATCCAGATGATCGAGCGAATGCGCTTGTTGTATATAGTGGATTAATGCAAAGCAATCATCGGCAAGCTCTGATACAGGTCTTAAAAAAAGTTTTTAACGCTAGTCCCTATATGGAAAAGATTGTTTTAGAAGCACTTTATCGGTTGAACGCTCCCAGTGTTGCATTGTGGAGAATTTATCAGCGGTACGGTGAAATGGCGTCTGATGAATTTCCAACTTTATGGGAATTTTGGAGTAAGAAGATGGGAACCCGCAACCATGCATGGAGTGGCGGACCACTAATTATGATGATGAAATACCAATTGGGTATTCTACC
>CAMXWI010000054.1 GCA_947252915.1 uncultured Lactobacillus sp. | reverse complement strand
GTTCTACATGGATTACTAAATATGGTGCGCTAAAAAGGAGGGGTTGGATGACTAAATTATTGATCCAAGGTCATCATTCATTGCGTGGCGAGGTCGAATTAAGCGGTGATCAACAGACGATTATGGCGATTCAAGCTGCTAGTTTACTATCAACCCACGGCACGGTCATTATTGATAATGTTCCAGCCACCGCGAACGTTGTTGCTATGAATCAATTATCACAATCTTTGAACGTTGTAATTGAGTTTGATCGCCATCAACAAATTTTAAAGATGGATGCAACACGACATATTGAGCCGGTTAAAATTAGTGGTCAAGAACTGTTAGCTACCGGAGCAATTTTAGCTCGCTGTCGGCATGTCCAACTAGTCGATAATGGTGTTAATCCTGAATATCAACAAACGATGATTCGGATTGGTGAATTTCTTTCACAAATGGGTGCCACGATGACGACTGCTAATGAAATGATTGATATTACGGCAGATCATTTAATTGGTCAGAAGATTGATTTACAAAATGATACTTTAACAACCACCCTTACACTAATGATGGCGGCAACCATGGCCCAGGGAATTACGGTTCTGAATAACCCGTATGATCATCCCGCAGTAATCGAATTAGCAAAGGTTCTCAATAAGATGGGGGCCCGGGTTCATGGTGCAGGAACTAGGGTGCTGCGAATCCAAGGAGTAACGTTCTTACATTCGACCGATTATTACGCACTAGATGATCAAGAAGAGGCGAGTGTTTATCTAATCATCGGTGCTCTCACGGCGGGAGATGTGCTTGTCCGTGGTGCCCGGCAGGTACATCTCCAACATTTGATTGATCACTTAGAGCAGATGGGAAATACGGTGATTATTCAGCGGAATGGAATTCGAGTAATCGGTACCAGATTACAACTACCCATTGACATTCAGCCTGAAATCATTCGATTTACTGGATCATATACGCAAATTGCGTTATTGGCTCTTCAAATGGTTGCTCAAGGAACTTCCACAATTTCAAACTTTTCTAAAAGTGAGTTAGATGTTTTAGAATGTGCAGTCGCCGATCAACAGGAGCAATTAAAATATGGTGGACGGCAGCTAGTAATTCATGGACCACTAAAGCAGTATCCAACGGTTGTAACGACAAACTCACCAATTACAGGGCTGTTAGCTTTACTGGATGCGTTAGTTGCAGATCAAGTGACAACGATTAATCCAGCAGAGGTTGCGGGTGGCAGTTTTGTCCATCTAATTGACCGACTTATCGAACTTGGCGCAAAGATTGAATTAAGTTTTGAATAAGTCCGGTTTACCAAGTGTTACTAGCCAACATTGTGAGTAGTGATGTGGTATAATATCAAACGATTTATTTATGATTAAAGGAGAAAATTATGGCAAAAGATATTGGAATTGACCTGGGAACAGCCAATGTTCTAATTTATGTTCAGGGAAAAGGAATTGTCTTGAATGAACCATCTGTGGTAGCAATTGATACAAATACCAACAAGGTGTTGGCAGTTGGATCAGAAGCATATCGGATGGTGGGACGGACGCCAAGTAATATTCGGGCGATTCGGCCATTGAAGAGTGGGGTCATTTCTGATTTTGATGTGACTCAAGAGATGCTTTCCTACTTTATTGGTAAACTGAGTGTTAAAGGGGTAATGTCAAAGCCCAACATTATGATTTGTGCTCCAACCAACATTACCGAAATTGAAAGAAAGGCGATTATTCAAGCGGCCGAACAATCTGGTGGTGGCAAAGTTTATCTTGAATATGAACCAAAAGTTGCGGCGATTGGTGCAGGCCTAGATATCTTTAAGCCAAGCGGTAACATGGTTATTGATATGGGTGGTGGTACCTGTGATATTGCCGTCCTATCATTAGGTGATATTGTAACCAGCCGTTCGATTCGAATGGCGGGGGACAAGTTAAACGCAGATATTGCTAACTACATTAAAGATCACCATGGCTTGATAATTGGTGAACATACCGCTGAACAAATTAAAATTAAGCTTGGGACTGCCCTGAAAGTGGACGACCCAAAGAAGATGGATGTTCGGGGACGTGATGTTACCAGTGGAATGCCACGGCAAATCGAAACGGATGAAAATGAGATTGAAGAAGCCCTTCATGATACTCTTCAACAAATTGTCAAGGCAGCGATTTCTGTTCTTGAAACGGTGCCACCAGAATTAGCTAGTGATATTATCGATCGCGGGATTATGTTGACTGGTGGGACTTCACTATTAAATGGGGTTGACCAACTCTTTAGCGACAATTTAAAGGTTCCAGTGGTGGTTTCTCAAGACCCATTAGACAATGTTGCCAGGGGTGCAGGAGAAATGTTGGAGCGGATGCAAAAGAATGCTAGTGATAGCGGTGCTAAGTCTAGCTGGTTCTCGCGGAAGAAGTAATGATTGATGGCGAAGTGGTTAATTAAGGCGGTTCGGTGGTATCAACAATGTATTTCGCGCCGCCGACCATACCGGGTCTGTCGATTTGAACCGACCTGCTCTGAATACATGATTCAAGCAGTGGCGCGTTTTGGGATAAAGGGCATTCTTTTAGGAATTGGACGCATCCTGCGTTGTCACCCTTTAGCAAAGGGCGGCATTGATCCGGTTCCGCTTCATTTTACTTTTAAACATAACTAGATAGGTACAGGTGAAAAAGTGGCAAAAAAAGAGAAAAATATTGAGGTAAACGTTAAAGATCTTGAACGAAATCATCAATCGATTCAACAAGTTTTCATTGGGAAACAGCTGATTGGTGAAGTAACAACTGAGGAGAGCCGGTTTAAGGCCCTTCTCTTGAGCGGCAACCAAGAGTTTATTGTCCAATCACAAGAAGAAGGGTTGGAAACAATCCTGCAACAATACCATTTACATCAACGCTAATTGTTAGCGGGAGAAAGGAAGTTGACTGGACATGCAACGTTCGCAAAGCGAAGAGATTGAGTCGCGAATTGACTGGGGAATTATCTTTTGCGTACTGCTGTTAGCGTTGATTGGTTTAGCATCGATTTACGTAGCTGGGACCCACGATCGTCAACAAGTGAGCGTGGTTCGACAAGTTGTTACACAATTAGCTTGGTATGTAATTGGGACCATTTTAGTAATTGTCATTATGCAATTTGATTCCGAACAACTGTGGAAGATTGCACCAATCGCGTATTGGGTAGGAATTTTCCTGATGTATGCGATCCTAGTTTTTTACAGTCGATCATACTACGCTAGTACGGGGGCCAAAAGTTGGTTTGCAGTTGGTCCGTTTACGTTTCAGCCCTCAGAAATTATGAAGCCAGCCTATATTTTGATGATGGGGCGGGTAATTACTACTCACAATAGTGAGTATGCTGTCCACACTGTTAAAAATGACTGGCAATTAATAGGAACGATGGTCCTATGGCTATTACCAGTCCTCATCTCATTAAAACTTCAAAATGACTTTGGGACGGCTCTGGTATTTTGCGCAATTTTTGCAGGAATGATTTTAGTTTCTGGGGTAACTTGGAAGATCATCGCGCCAGTTGCAGCTGGAGCGGTCGTAATTGGTGGCTCTGTATTAGCCATGGTAACGAGTACGGTTGGACGACGAATTTTGGAACACGTTGGCTTTCAAGCATACCAGTTTGATCGAGTTGATACCTGGTTAAATCCAGCTAAGGATACGACTAACCAAGGGTATCAATTATGGCAAAGCATTAAAGCGGTCGGTTCTGGTGGAATTATGGGAACTGGATTCAACAACTCGCACGTGTACGTACCGGTGCGTGAATCAGATATGATTTTTTCAGTAATTGGTGAAAACTTTGGCTTTTTAGGAAGCATCTTGTTGATTTTGCTGTACTTATTACTTATCTATCTGATGATCCGAGTAACCTTTGATACGAAAAATGAATTTTATGCCTATGTATCAACGGGGGTTATTATGATGATCCTTTTCCACGTGTTTGAAAATATCGGAATGAATATTGGACTATTACCATTAACGGGGATTCCGTTACCGTTTATTTCAGCCGGAGGGTCTTCATTAATTGGAAACCTGATTGGGATTGGTATGATCATGTCGATGCGTTACCATCACCATTCGTACATGTTTAGCAGTAATCAGGAATTTCACTAGGTGATTCGATGATTAAATTTGAAAAACCGTGGGTAGTCGAAGAGAACGATGAAGAATTCATTTTAAAGTTTTCGCCACTACTTCTTAAGGAGTTGGGGACGATAACTTTTTTGGACCTGCCTAATCGTGGTGCACTTTTAACTGATGGAATGCCATGTATTAGTCTTGAAGCTACTAATTGGCTAGGAACTTGTAAAATGCCGGTTAGCGGTAAAGTGGTTGATGTGAATGATCAGATTGCTGGTCTTAACAGTCAAAAATTAACCAGTCAAGACTGGATTTTGAAATTAAAAAAGTGAACAGTAGCAAAGGTCTGAATCTGTGTAGGGTTTAGACCTCTTGTTATTAATGAGGAGTGTCAAATGGTAAAAAGAAGTATTACTGAAGTGCAGACGGCATTAGTCACTCTCCACCAGCAGTTAGTGAGTGGGGAGATCTATCTTGGTGCAATTCCCAAGATTGATAGCTTGATTGAGAATGTGAAACACGAAAGCCGTACGCCAGTTGAGATTGCTGAACCAGAACATCACGATCAACAAATTTTGACTAATTTTGTTAGTGATGTCCAGTCTGGACAGCATCCGCAAGTTGATGCGGAACTAATTAACGTCATTTTGAAGTTTGCTAACGCTAAATCTGTTACTTTTCGGCGGATGATTTTAGTAACGGTCGAGAGTGCATTAGAAAATAATCTAATTTCGACAGCGCAACTCAAAACGCTATTTCAACATTTTAGCCAACCAGATATTTTGTTGGCCCATATTGATCAGGCGACTAATCAGGCTGCGTTTGGTCGTTCGATTGCAGTGAATATTTTACGGTTGATATTAATTGCCGATCGTTCTGGATACTTCTTCCTCACCCAAGATGATATTTCATCCTTTTTAAATGTGGTTGGATTAATGGCAATTTTGGAACGGGATACCCGTGGATTTGTTGAGGGTGTCGGTTGGGTTCATTTATTTACTGGAATGGCGAACCTTAATAATGAACTAGCCGAACATGACGAGTTAGTCCGCGGTGATAAAATTTTCTTAATGGCGACCTTAGTAGAAGGCTATAAGAAAATTGAACATTCTTTTGCAATGGGTGAAAATGAAGATGTGGCTAACTTTTTACTGAAGCTTTTCCAACAACACCAGTTATATCAAGACTTCTTTATTGAGCAACTAAAAGTTTGGCGGAGTGAACTGAATAGTTTTAATCCGTATTCAAAGGTTCAGTGGGTCCAATTATTCAATTACCGTCACTTAATGCAGAGTTTAATCATTGACGGTAACCTGCCCGAAAAAGTAATGAAGGCGATCGTTACCGATTAATTAAGGATGATCATAGTCAAGTTAATTAGGAGTATGGTATACTTAGGGTTCAGTAAAACGGACTGAGGTTACTCGGTAAAAATAAAAAAATAAAATAGGTGGTATTTTTATGACAGAAAAAAAGCTTAATATTGCACTGCTCTTTGGTGGTAATTCATCTGAGCATGATGTTTCCAAGCGTTCCGCACACAATATCTATGACGGAATGGATAAGGATAAATATAACGTAAAGGTTTTTATGTTTACCAAAGATGGGATCTTACTTGATAATGCTGCTTCACAAAGAATTTTTGATGGTGAACCAGAAGACCAAGTGGTTAAGGAAGCATATGCCACGATGGATTTGGATTCACCATTAGCACCACTGGAAGCTTTACGAACTGCGGGGCCAATTGACTTCTTCTTCCCAGTAATTCATGGGAACCTCGGTGAAGATGGAACGGTGCAAGGACTCTTCCGGCTGTTGAAGAAGCCATACGTTGGTTCTGGGATTACGGCGAGCGCCTTGTCCTTTGATAAGGATTATACAAAGCGGATCTTAGATCTTGCCGGGGTCCGGAATACACCATACGTATTAGTAACTCCAGAAAATCGTGATCAGTACGATTGGCAAGCAATTGAAAATGAATTGGGCACAACCGTATTTGTAAAACCAGCAAAGCAGGGATCTTCAGTTGGTATTCATAAGGTTGAAAATGAGCAAGAGTACCAGGCGGCACTTGATGATGCTTTCATCTATGATTACAAGGTGCTAGTTGAGCAAGCCATCAATAACCCTCGCGAGGTGGAAATTTCCATTTTAGGAAACGAAAAGCCAATTGCATCTAAGTTGGGCGGTGTTCGTGTGCCAAAGGGTGATGC
>CAMXWI010000053.1 GCA_947252915.1 uncultured Lactobacillus sp. | reverse complement strand
TACACAATAGAGCAATCGTCGGCAGCGTCAGATGTGTATAAGAGACAGCCTCATTGCCACCGATAATAGCGCCTATGGTTTGCATGGCTGGTTATTAGTGATTGGAATTGTGGGTAACTTTATTCTTGGCGTACTGATGACTGCAGGGGTTGGATTGTACGCTCCATGTATGGTCTTAGTGTACCTGTTGGGGATGAAACCAATCGCCGCGTTCCCGATTATGATGCTTTCCTGTGCCCTCTTGATGCCTGTTGCCAGCTACAACTTTATTCAAGAAGAACGGGTTTCCTACCGGGGCGTTTTTGGTTTCTTGATTGGTGGGATCCTCGGGGTTTATGTTGCTGCAACCTTTGTAAAGAGTCTGCCGATGAAAGTACTAACGTGGTTGATCGTACTAGTATGTCTTTGGACAGCCCTGCAGCTTTACCGTTCATCCGTTACCAGTCAAAGCAAATATTAATAAGGCAACAAAAAATCCAGTGCTCGATAAAATTCGAACACTGGATTTTTTTGATCGTAACATGATTTTGGTTAAGCAAAGACAGTTAATACTGCACCCACGACAACGAAACATAGTCCGATCATCGTGTAACGCATTTCAAATGGTGACTTGGTTTCTTTTAAGAAGTAAATCCCACCTAATGTAGAAATCAAGACGTTCATTTGACTAAAGATGAAAGCAACGGTAATCCCAATTGCCCGGGCACCAAAAATGTAGCTTAATCCAGCTACACCCCAGAGTAATCCGGAAAGGATGTTTGCATACTGACCACGCTGTTTAAATACTTTCGGGCCTTCAGTCATCAGCTGGTAGATAGTTACCCCAAGCAGGATACCGATAGTTTCCGGTAGGTAAATGGCAATGGAATCAGTATGTGCTAGCACTGGGAAGCGTGGGAAGGCAGAATAAACAATGTAACCAAGGGTGGTGACCAGTAAGAATAAGATATCCTTAATCGTTACTGACTTACCTGCCGACTTGTCTGTGATGGAAGTCAGCATCGCACCAATCACAACCAGTGCCAGAGCGATGAAACCAATCACAACTTGCTTAGTTCCCGTCCATTCATGGAAAATACATACCCCAATTAAAGTGTTCCCAATTAATTGGAAAGCCGTTGAGAGGGGCATGGTGTTAGAAACCCCAATCTTTTTCATGGAAGCAAATTGACCAAATTGGCCAACTGACCAACAAGCTCCAGAAATAACTGCCACCACAAATGGCACTAAATCGATGGACGGCCGCATCAATAACATACTAATTATTGAAACAATCAGTGCTCCTAAACCAATCCCAAATACTTGGTTACTGGAAGAACCACCAACCTTTGTCGTAAATAATGGAATAATCCCCCAACAAACTGCTGGGATTAAAGCGATTAAATAACCCATTGACTATTCAACTCCCTCTCTTAAAATCATAACTTTAACAGGATACAATGAAAGCACTCAATTGACAAGCGCTTTCATAAAGTTTTTCTATTTTTCACTTATCGTCAGAACGATCTGGAAAGTAGACAGTAAAGGTCGTCCCGCGGTTGACTTTACTCTGAACGGTAATTTTACCGTGGTGTAATTTAACTAATTGACGAACGAGTGACAATCCAATTCCAGATTCTCCATACTTCGTATTCATTCGGGAGCGGTCAGCCTTATAAAAGCGTTCCCAGATGTTCTTTAATTGTTCTTCCGTCATCCCGATTCCTGTATCCTGAATCGTAAATTGCGCCCCTTGGGGGAGACGTTCCCCACGGATCGTAATCTTTCCTTGCTGCGTAAACTGAATCGCGTTTTGAATAATGTTAAACATAATTTGCACAAACCGGTCATAGTCGGCATACGTCCGTAAAGGATGCGGAGTCTGAATCACAATTTGATCACCCTGTTCCCGTGCGTTAGGCTCCAATTGATCCTTCAAGTTAGCCAAAACTTCGCTCGCGTCGAAAATTTGTCGATCCATTTTAATTTGATTGGTCCGAATCTTCTCATAGTTCAAATTATCATTTACCAAACGGATTAAACGTTTCGTATCTTTCTGCATCAATTCTAGACTATGCTTACGGTCCTCTTCCGGAATGGCATCATAAATTAAGCCTTCCAATAAGCCGTTGATGGTAGTCAATGGCGTCCGCATTTCATGAGCTGCGTCAGCGAGAAATTCTTTTCGCCGCTCTTCCTGTTCCTTGATCTCTTCTTGCGAAGCCTGTAAGGAATCCGCCATTTTATTGAAGTTCTCACTCAATTCAGCTAATTCATCCTTGCCTTGACTGGAAAGATGAATATCATAATTACCTTGAGCAATTTGATTTGTCGCAGTTTTCATCTTATCGATTCGGCGAGTTAATGATCGTGCTAAAACGTAGCTAACTAATAAGGCCACCACGAGCGCAATCACAAAGTCCCATAACATTCGGTGAAAAATCTGGCCATAAATCTGACGTGCAGTCGACGAGAAAGTACTAATGTTAACAACCGCCACTAATTTATGATTAAAGAAGTACGGTTTAAGCATTCCAATCATTTGTGGCACCGGTACATTCTGGTGTTTTTTTTGCATCACCTTTTCATCCGGGTATGCAATTCGCTTTTTGATAATCTCGCCCTTCCGCAGTTTTTTCCAATCCTGCTTATTAATCCGCGCTGAATATCCTTGACTATTATCATAACGAGTATTACCTTTTGCATCCAATACCGCAAAATAAACGTTCTGCCGGGACAATAATTTCGATTTGGAATCGATCGCTTGTTGCTGAAACCCCACAATTTGATTCGTCTTCCGGTTAATAATCACTTCGTCATCCTGAATGAGACTATCTGCGTATTGACTGAGTTGAAACCATGTCTGATGATACATGGTTTCATTAGCAACACTAACGAATGAAACCATTAAAATGGCACACAGCACCACCACCACCGTGGTAAAGCCGAGAATTTGCCGCCATATTAATTTCATTGGCCTTAGACCTCACTATCGTCAAATTTATAGCCGACACCCCAAACCGTCTGAATGACTTTCGGACCGACCTGTTCAATCTTTTGCCGCAATTTTTTAATGTGTGCATCCACGGTCCGTTCGTCGCCATAATATTCATAATTCCAAACCAGTTGCAGTAACTGTTCCCGGCTAAAGACTTGCTTAGGTTTAGAAGCTAAAGTCTTTAGCAAATCAAATTCTTTGGGAGTTAAATCTTTAATTGGCTGATCATTTAAAAAGGCTTCCCGAGTCTTCGTATTTAATTTAAAGTGCGGGGTCTGAATATCAAAATCCGGTTCACTGGCTGACTCCTTACCGCCAACATTGCCCATTGCAATCCGACGGTGCAATGCTTTAATACGAGCAATTAGCGTCAACGGACTAAACGGCTTGGTAACATATTCATCCGCACCCATTTCGAGTCCTAACACTTGATCACTTTCGGAATCCCGCGCCGTCAACATAATAATCGGCACTTCTGGTGAAATGCGTCGAATATCGGCCGCTACTTGCATCCCATCTTTTTTCGGCAAGTTAAGATCTAGTAATACTAAATCCCACTGTTGAGGATCTTCATCAAATTTATCGACTGCCTTTACCCCATCATACACAAATTCAGCTGTCCACTTTTCCTTTTTAAAAAACATTGCCATCATTTCACAAACCGAGTGATTATCTTCAACCATTAATATGTTCATGATTACACCCCTTATTTCATCTTTAGTTCTACATTATAATTAATTCTTTGCAAAGTCTATGAAGATTTCTTGAATTTTTTGAAATTCCTGTGGGTTGTTGCTATAATACTTAATACACCTTTTGGGGACGTTTTTGGATTCGACGGGTATAGGTTGAATCTTAATTGCACTTCGAAGGTTGCGTCTTCGTAAAAACGCTCAGTTTTTAAATTATAACTGCAAACAATAATTCAAACGCTTACGCATACGCTGCCTAGTCGGTAAGCATGCGTAAATCCGGCCGGGCTCGTCCACGGTGAGTTACCGGGTTTCATATTTAGTGGACTAACGTTACTAATTTCCGTTTGTAATTAGTAAAAGAGATTCATCAAGCTAGCTGATTATGCGTGCCTTGATTAGCGGCGTTTTAATTAGCGAATTTTAAATAGTTAATCTATGAGTGTAGAGATTAGGATGGCAATATGCTCGGACGCGGGTTCGATCCCCGCCGTCTCCATAATGACAAAGCGGACTGGAAAATTTTCCAGTCCGCTTTT
Source organism: uncultured Lactobacillus sp. (assembly GCA_947252915.1). GTDB lineage: Bacteria > Bacillota > Bacilli > Lactobacillales > Lactobacillaceae > Limosilactobacillus. Next base: position 2,119 of record CAMXWI010000053.1, on the reverse strand, counting down.
TTTAAACATTTTTTTCAGTAAAAAATGACTCCAAATGAGTTCATTCAAAGTCATTTCATACATTATTTTTGACGCTTCATAAAGTCGTCTAGTCGCGCTTCTTACCCAAGCCAAGGCAGATGGCTAGACTAGCACTGGCTAAGCCAAGCAATGCGAGCACACTGTTTTGGTTACCAGTTTGTGGCAACTGGGTAGCATGTCCTTCTGTTGAAGCAGTAACACCTTTGCTAGCTGTCTGACGTTGAACGACTGGCTTTGCTGAGGTTAAACCAGTCTGCTCATCAACACTTTCTGACTGATGATCTGGCTTCGTCGGCTGATCAGGCGTTTGTGGAGTTGGTACTGTGTCCTTTGCCACATGCACTATCTGCAGTGGGTGTTCCGCGCTGATGGTCAGCACTGGTTGACTGCCTACATAATGATAGCCATCTGGTAAAGAAAGCTTAATCGGGTCATTTTCCTTACCTTCCTGATGGTCGGTTTTAACAACGTTCCCTTCCTGATCAACGTAACGAATTATGTTGAGAACCGGTTTGTCAGGCACACTCTCTGGAACATCGGTTTGACTGTAACCAATATTTACAACCGTATCTGAAGAATTGGGAGTAACCGTTTGTGCTTCAACAACAGGCTGACTTGGCTTATAACCCGCGTAGGTTGGAGCCGTAAACGAAGCCCATTGATGGTTGTCGTTAGTTAATTCACTCCAGGAACTTTCATCTGCCGAGTTATTGCCCGTCAAAACCTTCCAAGGCGCATCGTTTAGTGACTGGCCGGTAATAGCATCATAATCGCCAAACTGCTGGAATTGAACAGTTTGCTTAGTTGTGACGACATTACCATTTGGTTGCGTAACGTTGATGGTCCGTGTTTTGGTAAGTGGTGTTTGGTGAAGAGCCCCCGATTGTTTATTAATGACAACAAATTCGTAATTAAGGCCATCCTCATTACCAACGGTGTCGTCCAATAATGGGTAGTCATCGCTACTCTTAATTTGATGTAATTTACCATCGTTACCAAAGTAGCCATAAATTTGGTAATTGTCACTCGATACACCAGCATTCTGAAGGTATTGACTAAGCTGCTGCAGAGCAAAATTATAAATAACGGTTTTGTCATACGTTTGTCCATAATTCAGTGGCGTCAACGCCGTCACAGCATTACCAGATGGTCGTTTATCAGCGTAGGCATTATACAGGTTGCCGTTCATATCTTTAAAAACAAGGTTTACGGGAGCACTCATGTAGATTTTATTGGCGTTTGAATTGTAATCCTCGGTGGAACCTTTGCTACCATGATAGGTCACAACCATTGTTCCCCGTTGAATTGCGGTCGTAACTGTCGCACCAGTCAGGTAGTAGTTACCATCACGATCAATTATTTGATCATTAATTCCGAAGGGAAGCGATGGTCGGTATCCGGTTGGTACTCCAGAAGGCAGAGCTAATTTTTGATCGGGGATAGTCAGTGAGTGACCATTTTGAACCAAGTAGACGTTCATAATTGGACGATCACCATCAGGTAGCGAGTAAATAGTAACCCGGGCAATGTAACGGAAATAAAGGTCCTGGTTACCCGTAACACTGTCAGCAGCGTCAAGGTGAATACTTGGTACTGCGATTCCGTCCGGAACATAACCGGTCGGCAACGTCCAATCAAACGAGTCCCAATGGCCATTCACTGATTGTTGGGTAATGGTTTGTTCAGTTTCCTTAACAGTTTGGCCATTATAGGCAAAACCGCTGGCCTGGATATGAATAACCCGGTTGTATTCTTTATCTGGAGCAGTTTGGTTATTTACCACCGGCTGATTATTGTTAAGAACCGGCTGGGAATTAGCATTCTCCTGTGACGTTTGCGCAGCACTGGTGCTATTTGATGCATCGTCAGTGGAAGATAAAGTAACAATTTGTTTGTTTTCTTGACTAGTGGTTAAGTCTTTCTGCGTATCACTAGTCGTTGGTGTTGCCGGCGTTGCTGAATTTGTTTGATCAGCATGTGCGACCGTCATCCCCATCGTCAGAGAAAGTAAGAAGGCAGAACAGCCGATGACCCATTGCTTTTTCTGTTTGTACAATTTATATCGCTTGATAACACTCATATTAATTCCTCCAAATAA
>CAMXWI010000052.1 GCA_947252915.1 uncultured Lactobacillus sp. | reverse complement strand
GTATATGAATATTTATGGTGATTATGAAGATACACTCAATCAAGTCATGGAGGACCTTCTCGCCAAGATTCAACAATTAAATCAACAGGCGATCGACCTTCATCAACCTAAACTTTACGAACATCTGATTAGCCGGATTAAAACACCCGCCAGCATGGCAGAAAAATGCCAACGTAAAGGTTACCCCGTTACCACTACTTCCGCCCTGCGTAAGTGTAAAGATGCAATTGGGGTCAGAATTGTCTGCAACTTCATTGATGATATTGACCACTGCCTTAGCCTTCTGCGCAAAGCAGATTGGTGCTCAATTGTGAAAGAAAAAGATTATATTACTAACGCAAATCCGAATGGCTACCGTAGCTATCACGTCATTTTGGATCTCACGACTCCATACCAAGATATTGATGGTCAAGTTCCCGGTCACTTTTTCGCAGAGATTCAGCTCCGCACCATTGCGATGGATTCCTGGGCCAGTCTTGAGCATGAAATGAAATACAAACATAATATTCAAAACGCCGCACGGATTGGGAAAGAATTAAAACGGTGTGCAGATCAGCTCACCTCGTGTGACGTTCAGATGCAAACCATTCGGCAATTAATTAACGAAAGCAAGTAGCAGGTGAGTAACATGAGAATTTTATTAGCGGAAGATGAAGCCCAATTATCCCGTGTCCTGACCATGGCGATGACCAACGCGGGTTACCACGTTGACCACGCTGAAAATGGCCAACGTGCCGTGGACTTGGCCAAGGACAACGCCTATAATGTCATGATTTTTGATATTATGATGCCGGTTAAAACCGGCCTCGAAGCCCTGAAAGAAATCCGGGCCACAGGAGATCGAACCTACGTGATGATGTTGACGGCCATGTCTGAAGTCGATGACAAAGTAACTGGTCTCGACGCTGGTGCCGATGACTATATGACCAAACCTTTTTCCCTTAAGGAACTGTTAGCACGATTGCGTTCACTCGAACGGCGTAATGAAGGACTCGACCAGGACGTTCTGCAATTTGGCGACTTGACCATTGATAACAATCAGCAAACCTTGGTCAGCAATAACTCAATTAGCCTTACTAGCAAGGAGGCTCGCCTTCTGCAATACCTCATTTTAAATGCCAACAAACAGCTATCTATCACTGAACTTCTCAACCATACTTGGGATGACGATGATGAAACCGCAGATACGGAAGACGTTTGGTTCACCATTTCCTACCTCCGCCGTAAGCTCGAGTCGGTCGGTTCGACAGTTACCATTACTGGAGATAAAACGGGACCATTTACCATTACTCAATAGTTAAGGAGTGATTCCATGATTCGGCACTTTCAAAGAAAATTTATTGTAGTTTCGACAACCGCGCTCGTGGTTGTTTTATTTACCATTATTGGCAGTATCTCGGCAATTGTTTTTACCCACTCGCAAAATGAAGTCAATGCCATCCTAAATATGCTGGTCGAAAATGACGGTAAATTGCAAAATAATAAGGTACCCCAGCAACCACGCGGCTTCTTTAGTTCCCGTTTGACACGGGAAGGAATGTTTCAATACCGCTACTTTAGCGCCCAGATTCCCGCGAACCAAGATCCCATCCGGGTTGATAACCAACATATTCTAACTGTTCAGCCCCCTGCCATTAAGAAATTAGCCCGGCGCGTGATTAAACGGTCAAATAAACGGGGCGTGATTACCTATCGGGGAACCCGTTATGCTTACCGAATCAAACAAAGTCAGCGGGCCACCCAAGTCGTTTTCTTGGATGAATCCCTGCTAATGTCTGAGGCCCACGAAATTCTGCGAGTCAGTATTTTACTTGGCATGATCGTATTGGTACTCTATACAACAGTTCTCATTGCCTTTTCCAAGCGTGCCATCAAGCCCATCATCGAAGCTGAACATCGTCAGCGAGAGTTTATTACGAATGCTGGTCACGAGTTAAAAACCCCGTTAACCGTCATTTCCGCAAATACAGAAATGCAGGAATTGACCACTGGCGAAAATGAATGGACACAAAGTACCCGCGATCAAGTCACGCGCCTCACTCGGCTCATCAATAACTTAATCTCGTTAGCCAGGATTCAAGAACAACCAACAATCGAGATTACCAGTGTGAACATCAGTGAGATCAGTCAACGGGTTGCTGATAGTTTCAAGAGTGTGGCGATGCAAAACAACCAAAAGTTTCAAGTTCATATTCAGCCACACCTTCATGCCCAAGCAGAAGAATCTCGACTAGAAGAATTAATCAACATTCTCCTTGATAACGCCAATAAATATTGCGATCCTGAGGGCGTGATTAAACTAAATTTACGTAAAGCCAAGCGTTCTAAAAACGTTGTTTTAACAATTTCTAACTCCTATGCGGCAGGAAAAGACGTTAATTATAACAAGTTCTTTAACCGCTTCTACCGCGCTGATACAGCTCACCATATTCAATCCCAGAGCGGGTTTGGGATTGGCCTTTCCATGGCCCAACAAATCGTGACTCAATTTCACGGTAAAATTAAGGCATCCTATCAATCTGGATTAATCAGTTTTGTCATTACATTCCGTGCATAAAAAAAGCAGGCAAACGCCTGCTTTTTTTAGTCTTCACGTAAATAAATGCGATCAATTTTATGATGATGAGTTTTATGTAAAATGATGTCCGCACGATTGCGGGTTGGCAAAATATAGTCTCGCAAGTTTGGCAAATCAACCTCATCCCACACCCGGCGGGCCATTGCGAAAGCATCTTCTCGTTTTCCCTTGGTATAAGGATAGTAATAGTTGTCCGGATTTTGAAATGCCGTTTCTAGTAACAAGCCAAACCGTTCGAGGTACCACTGCTTAACCAATTCAGCGTCCGCATCAACATAGATTGACCAGTCAAAAAAGTCACTAACGTAGAGGCGTTGGGTGGTCGGTAATTGTAAAACATTGATCCCTTCCACAATTAAAATATCTGGTTCTTCAATAATCTGTGGCTGGTCCGGCAAAATATCATAGGTATTGTGCGAATAAGTTGGTGCTTCAACCTTTGCTGCTCCGGCTTTCACATCATTCAAAAAGGTTAACAAACGCTCCATATCATATGACTCCGGAAAACCTTTCCGTGCCATTAAGCCGCGCTTTTTTAGCTCCGCATTTGAATAGAGAAAACCATCTGTCGTAATGAGTTCAACCTGCTGATCAGGCATCAAACGGTTGAGGAGAATCTGCAACAACCGCGCGGTCGTACTTTTCCCAACCGCCACCGAACCCGCAATTCCAATAATATAGGGAATCCGTCGGGACGGTTTTTTTAAGAACGTCAGCCGTTGAAGCTGCATTTGAATGTAATTCTGGTATTGAAGCTGAAGCAGTTTAATCAACGGCAAGTACACTTCTTGGACGTCATTGAGTGAAATCTGGTCATTCAGTGACTTGATTGCATCCAAATTTTCCTGCGTCAGCATGACCCGTTTGCTCGGAAAAAAACTGTGCCAGGTTGCCCGATCGAATTGGTCATAGTTAAGCCATTCATCCATAATTGTTGTTCCTCGAATCGTTAAATCAATAGCTATATTTTACCATTATTTGTTCATCAATGGTGGAATTTGCTTTTCTGAAGCCTTTTCGGTAGAATGTAGGACAAATTAGGAGGGATATTGTGTCACTTACTGCCCAAACAGTCAGTAAACACCTAACGGACTACGAACAAATCAAACAACTCTACCATGACTCTTTTCCAGTCAAGGAGCAGGTCAAGTGGTCTTGGTTGATGTGGAAAGCAAAGTCAAAATATGCAGAATTTCTGGCTTACTACGATGATAATCAACTGGTCGGTTTCAGCTATGTAATCCACCATCATCAACTCGACTTCTTATTCTTCTTGGCGGTTAATCCCAATCTACATTCACAAGGCTATGGTGGGCAAATCCTGGACTGGATCAACGCCAAACGACCTGAGGTCCCAATCGTCTTGGACGCGGAACCATTAAACGACCAAGCCGCCAACGCAGAACAACGGCGTCGGCGAATGGCTTTTTATCATAAGCACGGCTTTTATGATAGTCGTCACCGCGTCACTGAGGATGGTTTAACCTACGCTATTTTAACGAACCAGGATTTTAAACTGGCACAACTGATTGCTGCCTACCGGTGGTTCTTCCGCCCGTTTAATCATCGTCATCAACTTAAATTTGATCAATTATAAAAAGGCATTCTCGCTTCGAGAATGCCTTTATTAATTATTTAGGGAATTTCCGGTTAGTACTATTTTGGAGCTCTGGTGCATCGGTGGTGTAATCATCAAGGGTTGATTTACCACCGTTCTGTGCCCGAACGCTATTCTTCCGTTTCTTATCGGTCTTTAGCTTCTTCAAAGCCTTCTTCAGGTTGTAAGAATACTCTTTCTTATTAACTTTCTTAAATCCCGGAAGTTTGTAGAACCGTAACAGATCCCCATTCATTACCTTATCTGAAAGTCCAAGATCAGTTGTAACCCACTTTTGGATCCTGTCGACTGTGGCCTTTTGACTCTTTGATAAGTGCTTAATTTGTTTCCCACTCTTGGTGTAATAGTAATCGCCATTGTACTTAGTATACTTTGGTGTGACCCAATCACCATTCCGGAACGGTACAATTTGCTTATTCTGCTTAGACAAGAGGTCCTGACCAAATTGAATATACTTATTGGAACTAATCCCTAACAAGTCTTCCAACGTTGGTAAGACATCAATTTCACCACCATACGTGTGGTTAACGCCCCCTTGCAGGCCCTCCATATTAATCATAAATGGCACCTTTTGGAACATCGCCAAATCATAATTATTAACGGACTTCTTTCCAGACAACTTAGCAATTGCCGGTTGGTGATTGTTAGAAATCCCGTAGTGATCTCCGTATAGAACCAGGACACTATTCTTCCGAAGCCCCGTCTTATCCAGATAGTTCAATAATTCCCCAACAGACTGGTCCAGATAGTGAGCAGTTTTCACGTATGGATCAACCGTATCGTCACCAGTTTTGAGGGCATCAATTGTCTTATTCTTTTTGTCCAGCAAGTATGGATAGTGGTTCGTAACCGTAATCAGCTTAGCGTAGAACGGTTGTGGCAATTGATCCAGGTAGTTGACTGAATCTTTGAGGAAGATCTTATCCTTCATCCCATACCCGATTTCACCATTCTTCGTGGTTGGGTAGTATTCCTTGCTAAAGAAGTAGTCGTAACCAAAGGACTTATAGGCATTATCCCGGTTCCAGAAACTTGGGACATCCCCGTGGAACGATGCAGTTGTATAACCCAATTTCTGATGAAGAAGAGCCGGTGCAGATTGGAATGTATTCGTCGTTCCGTCAGTTACCATGGCCGAACCTTCTGGCAAACCAAATAATGAGTTTTCCAACATCATTTCAGCATCCGCGGTCTTCCCTTGACCAACTTGGTGGAAGAAATTATCAAAAGACAAAGTATTTGCCGAGTGATACAGCTTGTTAATATTTGGTGTCACTTCTTGACCATTAACTTTGTAGTCGATTAAAAATTGCTGGAAACTCTCCAAGTGAATAATAATAATATTCTTCCCCTTGGCTTTACCATAGTATTGCATGTTTGGCCCAGCATAATTCTTCTTAATCCAGCGTTGGACAGGCGCCATGTCCTTCTTGCTGGCCTGAGCTTTAATCGCACTATTATGCGTCGTTTTAATTCCATCGTAGACCGTATAAGCTTCCAGCCCGAGGTACTTAACGATATAGTTGTTATCAAAGGTTCTCGTCAACAGTTGACTTCGGTTGCCCTCGGCCATACCGAGGTTGGCACCAAAGAGTGCAAAACCAATCACCGTAATAGTAGCGGCATAGCGAATCTTGAAATACCGCATATCTACCCGCAGGACGTGGAACAATAAAATCAGGATCACCACGATCACGTCCAGATAAACGCAGAAGTCACTTGGCCGCATAATCCCCAAGAAACTCTTCCCGAGGTTATTGGAAGTGGCCCCACTACCCTTAATAACATTAAAAGTAATAAAATCCGAAAATTCCCGGTAATACAGGATATTGGCAAATAACCAGGTCGAGAGCAAAAAATTAATGATACTCATCAACCAGTAAGACAGTCGTCCCCGGAAATACAAGGCAATCCCAAGTAAAATAATCGCGGCTGGCAGTGTATTAAAGGCTAGCAAGAATTCTTGAACGCCACCTTTAACCCCTAAGTTGAACTTAGTTTTATACGCCCAATAACTTTTGACCGCGAATAGCAGTACTGAAAATATGAAAAAGCCTAATTTGGTATTTAGGCCGCGCCTAATCTTTTTCAACGCTGTGTTCATTGAAGTTCTTCCTCCGTCATCTTTTTCAACATTTACCATCATACCC
>CAMXWI010000051.1 GCA_947252915.1 uncultured Lactobacillus sp. | reverse complement strand
GTAATTAAGAAGCTTAATTACCGGCCAAATGCAGTGGCACGTGGTTTAGCTAGCAAAAAGACTACGACAGTGGGAGTTGTCATTCCAGATATTACTAATGATTACTTTGCAGAATTGGCACTAGGAATTGATGATATTGCCACGATGTATAAGTACAATATGATATTGACGAATTCTGACGCGGATGATAAAAAAGCCCTTCAAGTAGTCCGGAGCATGTTTGCCAAACAGGTTGATGGAATTATCTTTATGGGTCACGATATTAGTAATGAATTACGTGAAGAATTTGAAAATTCAACAGTGCCAGTCGTAGTCGCTGGGTCAGTTACTAACGATGAAGAACTCCCGGCAGTGCGAATTGATTATCAGAAAGCTACCGAGGAAGCTGTTACTCGGTTATTAAAGAATAACCAGAAGGTGGCATTGGTAGTTGGTAGTAAGTCAAGTACTATTAATGCTCAGCAACGAATTCCAGGTTATCAAGCAGCCCTGAAGGCAGCCGGACAAAAGTATGATGAAAGCCTTGTGTTCGAGGCTCATGATTCATATGATGAAGGGTACGCATTAGCTGAAAAAGTGATTAAATCTGGTGTTACGGCAGTGTTCTCTAGTGATGATGGAATTGCGGCTGGTTTGTTAAATGGATTAAATGATCGGGGAGTAGCAGTTCCTGATGATTTCGAAATTATTACTGGTAATGATACTAAATTGGCAACGGTAACCCGACCAATGATGACTAGTGTGACGTTGCCTCTTTATGATATTGGGGCAGTTTCAATGCGCCTGTTAACTAAGTTAATGTCGGAAGACAAAGAAACGGCAGAAGCCGACGCTGAACAAGATGAAAATAGCAATGTAATTTTGCAGCATGGTTTCGTCGATCGTCAGTCAACTAAGTAAGGTGATTCGTGTGCCGTCTCGTAAACAACTTCGTGAACTTAATCAAGGTTCGTCGGTTCAAAATAAACATCATTGGGGAACCCGGTTATTAGGAATTTGTGCAGTAATTGTGCTCCTATTTTGCTCATTTGCACAGACCACGGTTTTGAGTGAACGATTCATGGTTAAGGAACTAACAAATTCTGGTTTAGCACGGGAAGTCCGAAATGATGTGAATGCAAGTTTGGCGAGTTATGGTATTCAAGGGGATGTAATTACGACTTCCCAAACGAATCAGCTGTTAAAACAAGCCATCCACCAAATATATCAGGGCAAGCCACTTCAACTGGATACTAGTGATGTGGCGAATGCGGTTCAGGACAGTGCAGGGAATACTTTAGCAAAATACGGAGTGTCGTTTTCGTTAATTGGTGATGTACCAACTTCATCAATTAATACTCAAGTGTCGACAGTTATTAATAATCGCCTCAACACTTCGGATGTCAAAAAATTAGAAAATGGTATCCATGTGGCGCGAGTTGGATCAGTTATTGGCTTGGTTGTTAGCATTATAGTTTTATTGTTGATTGTTATTCGGGATGTCTTTTCCAAAGCGATTATAGCAGACTTTCGATGGATAACACTTCTAAGCGGAATTTTGAGTGCGTTTGGTTTAAGTTTAATTAAGCCGGAAAGGTATGCTAGTGATTATGCTTCATTTTCTGAAGTGATTAATGAGATTGGGCATGCTATTTTAAAAGTGGGCTGGCAAATGATAATGGTCGATCTTGGATTGGCAATCTTTCTTTTTATTATTGCTTTTGTTTTCAACCGGCGAAAAGCTTGAATTATACCACTTCATTTGGTAAAATTTTAATGTTTACGTATCATAAATAGAAAAGAGGAGTTAGTTCATGTCAGGACATTCAAAATGGCATAACATTCAAGGACGGAAGAACGCCCAAGATGCTAAGCGTGGTAAAATCTTTCAAAAAATTTCTCGTGACTTATACCAAGCCGCTAAAGCAGGTGACCCTGATCCCGACAACAACCCTCAATTACGTCTGGTGATGGATAAGGCACGGGCTGCAAACATGCCTAAGCAAAACATCCAACGGGCCATCGATAAGGCGACTGGTGCTGGTGGCGCTAACTTTGAGGAAACCACTTATGAAGGATACGGCCCAGGTGGGGTTGCTGTAATGGTCTTCTGCCTTACGGACAATAAGAACCGGACAGCAGCGGCAGTTCGTTCTGCATTTACTCACTCAGGTGGTTCACTTGGGGCGAGTGGCTCGGTTTCATACATGTTTAACCGTCAAGGATTAATTGAAATTCTTCGTGAGGGGTTAGACATGAGCGAAGATGATATGTTAATGGATGCTTTAGATGCTGGAGCTGACGATATGAATGCTTCGGATGAAAAATTCCAAATCTTCACTGACCCAAGTTCAATGACTAGTGTTCGTGATGCTTTACAGGAAAAGGGTTACGATTTAGATACTGCTGAAGTTACAATGATTCCAGAAAACAAGACTGAAGTGCCAAGTGACAAAGTTGGTCAATACCGTCATTTGATTGAGGAATTACAAAACAATGATGATGTGGCTGATATTTACGAAGCTGGATTCATTGCGGAAGACGAAGAAGATTAGTTTAATTTAAAAATCACAAAAGTCTGTCAAACTTTTATTAGTTTGGCAGACTTTTTTAAGTGCGCCCGGCATGGGTATTAGCTAGGCGGTGAAAGTCCGCTATGGGCCGTAGTAGTTGGAACCATGAGCCGAGGACAAGGGTGTCCACTGTGAGGTGGAATCTGAAGGAAGTCTAAGGCAAAGTACTGCACTGATGAACAAGAAGTAGCTATAAGGCTGAGAGTAACTGGATAAGACTGCTTAACAAGGTGAAGTCCAATACTACTCGAAGTTACTTTCAGTAAAGCTAACGGTGACATGGTACTAAAGTTAATATTCTTACCCGGGGAGGTCTGGCTTACACGTTTCCGACAAGAGGAATAACTTAATTTCCACAGAAACAAGCGATGCAGTGATGTAGCGTTGAGTAGGTCAGAAGTCAGCCGAGGTCATAGTAGTCTGTTTAAGCAGATGAAGGACTGAACGACAATAACCCATAACTTATATCGGAGGTGTAATCAGGTGCGACAATCGCAGAAAACAGAACAACAAGCTGACCGCTTGTCGAGGATAGGTTTGGAAAAACGAAAGTACACAAGGGCGCGTAGTACCGATTATGGTGAAGGTAAAGGTATGAGTGTCACTATCCAAGACTTAGTCTTGGACCGCAATAACCTTAATCAGGCTTATTTGCGAGTTAAGAGAAATAAAGGAGCAGCGGGCATTGATGGCATGACTATCTCTGACCTTCTGCGGTACCTTAGAGAAAACAAGGCGGAATTAATCACCAGTCTGCGTGATGGTAGTTACAAGCCGGCACCAGTTAAACGAGTGGAAATTCCGAAACCCAACGGTGGAGTAAGAAAACTTGGGATACCAACGGTGGTGGACCGCATGGTCCAACAAGCAGTGGCCCAGGTTCTCACACCCATATTTGAGCGTGTTTTCTCCGATAATAGTTTTGGCTTTCGCCCTCATCGGGGAGCCCAAGACGCAATCGAAAGGGTAGTTGATCTGTATAATCAGGGTTACAGACGAGTAGTCGACTTAGACCTAAAGGCCTATTTTGACAACGTCAACCATGATTTAATGATTAAATACCTCCAACAATATATTGATGACCCATGGACATTAAGACTTATTCGAAAATTTCTAACGAGTGGAGTCTTAGACCATGGGCTTTTCGCTAGAAACGACAAAGGCACTCCGCAAGGAGGACCATTATCACCATTACTGGCGACCATCTATTTAAATGAGTTGGACAAAGAATTGACCAAACGTGGTCATCACTTTGTGCGCTATGCGGATGACTGTAACATCTATGTTCAAAGTCAACGGGCTGGAGAACGAGTAATGCGAAGTATTACTAAGTTTCTGGAAAAGCGATTGAAGGTAAAAGTAAACCCAGATAAGACTAAAGTTGGTAGCCCGTTACGATTGAAGTTTCTTGGTTTTTCACTAGGCGTAGACCGTAACGGTGCCTATGCTCGACCAGCCAAACAATCGCAAAAGCGAGTTAAGCAAGTACTAAAGCTACTAACAAAGCGTAACCGGGGAATATCTCTTAAGCAAATGTTTGAGGAAATTCACCGCAAAATGCGCGGGTGGCTTCAGTACTACTCAATTTGGAAACTAACCGGCTTTATTCAACGTCTTGACCAATGGCTGAGGGCGCGAATAAGGCAATATATCTGGAAACAATGGAAGAAGTTCAAAACTAAGGTTACTAACTTACAAAAGCTAGGTCTGTCGTACCGTGATGCGTATATCTTCGCTAGTACCTGTAAGGGCTATTGGCGAACTGCACACAGTAAGACTTTAAGCTATTCTCTAACTAATAGAAAACTGGAGCATCTTGGACTAATAAATATGTCCAAGACGCTCCAGTCAATTCAAAGTGATTAAATTGTCGAACCGCCGTATACGGAACCGTATGTACGGTGGTGTGAGAGGTCGGTAATTGAACTAATCAATTACCTTCTACTCGATTTTTTTGGAACCTTTTTGCCGTCTTTAAATATTGAGGAGGTAAAAAAGATGATACCACAGAAATATGTTCAACGGTTATTTAATGCGGCTTGTCAAAAATCGTTTGCCGATATTTATTTATTATGGTCGGGAAAGCAGTATCGAATTATGGGTCACAACAATAACCGTGTTGTTTTAATTGGTCACTTGAATACGGCTGATGGTCAACGGCTGATGACTTACCTAAAATACCAAGCCAATATGGCAGTTAGTGAACATCGCCGACCCCAGAGTGGTGCTTGGCGTTGGCAGTATCGAAATCAGACAATTAATATTCGGTTATCAACAGTTGGTGACTTCCGTGGCTATGAATCCATGGTATTGCGGTTTATCTATCCATTGCAAAGCTTATCCTATCAAATGTTGGAACCAGAACAGTGGGGGAAATTAAAGCAAATGACTGCTCAAGCTGGCTTGGTCCTTTTTGCGGGACCGATGGGATCAGGAAAGACTACGACCATGTATAGATTAGTCCGTGAGCAGTATTCTCAAGCCGTTGTTTTGACGATTGAAGACCCAGTAGAGGTTGTTGAGGAGAACTTTATTCAGCTACAAGTTAATTCAATTGCAGGGATGGGATACCAGGAATTATTGCGTTTAGCACTTCGTCACCATCCGCAAGTTTTAATTATTGGTGAAATTCGAGATCCGACAACAGCTAAAACAGCGATTGAAGCAGCCTTAAGTGGCCATGTCGTATTAGCAACAATCCATGCGCAAAGTGCTGGCGGAGTTATCGCACGACTAGAGCAGTTAGGAATTGAAAAATATTATGTCCAACAAGCGGTGCATGGGGCATGTTACCAAGCTTAGTACCGTTAATAAGGCGGGATGATCAAGGAATTATTTTTGATTTGCAGACTTTTGATAAATTACAAGAGAATCAGGAAGGAAAAATTGGTGATGAATGGAAAGCAATCTTACAGGCAGCTTTTGACGAGGGTAAAATTACTAAAAAAACCTGTCAGAACTTTTGGCAAGGATAGTTGGAGTCACACTCAGCAGCAGCGTTGGTTTGAAGTGTTAATGGAGTTATTAAACACTGGATTTTCTTTGCGTGAAGCAATTGAATTTTCGCTAATTTTGTATCCACAATGGTCTAGTGTGTTACAGCCCATTGAACAGTCATTAGCAAGTGGTCATTCTTTTGCAAAAGCTGTTGCAAGCTTTGTATCCACTGACACTTATTACTTATTTTTGTTGGCGGAACAACATGGTCAGATGACGAAAACGATTGAGCATTACTGCCATTATTTAACGATGCGAAATGACCAAGTGAAAAAATTGTGTCATCTTTTAGAATATCCGTTGATATTGTTGGCCATGTTGGTGGCGATAATTGTAATGTTGACGATATTTGTATTTCCGCAATTAAATCAATTCCATCAGTCAACTTCCTATGAGTTGTGGAATATTTTAGCGCTAAGTTTTGCAAGCCTTGGAGGTGTCATAATATCAATTTCGGTAATTGGATATTGGCGTTATTGTCATAGTAATCGACTTCAACAAGTTCACCAACAATGTCATTTACCAATAATTGGGACATTGGTCCGTGATTATTATGGCTACTATATTTGTAGTAACCTAGCGTTGTTCTTGGATGAAGGAATCTCAACCCAGGGAATTATTCAAACTTGTCACCAATTTCGTCATGATTCACTTCTTTATCAACTCAGTGATCAATTAAAAGAAATTACTAGCCGTGGTGAATCAATTACACGGTTGGTCAGTCAAATTGACTTTATTCCCGATCAACTATCATTACTGATTAAACAAGCATTATCAAATCAACAGTTAAGTCAACGGGTCAATGCGCTGGCTGACCAATTATTCAACCGGCTAATGCGGAAATGTGAACGCCGTTTAACATTTGTGCAGCCGCTAATCTAC
>CAMXWI010000050.1 GCA_947252915.1 uncultured Lactobacillus sp. | reverse complement strand
ATGTTACTACGATGCCGCCAAATAATTAAAACAGTAATGATTCCAGCAATTATTGCTAGAATATGGTCATGAATTACCAAAGCGATGATAAAAATAGTCGTTACTGTGATAATACTTGCACAGCTGACCATGCTAGTTAACAGAATAATGCTTACGAAAAGGACACAGGCAATTAAAAAGAGGATGGGGTTATATGCTAAGAGAATCCCTGCACTGGTTGCTACAGCTTTACCACCATGAAAATGATCAAAAATCGAACATGTGTGGCCAACCGAAGCTACCAATCCAATCAGTAGCGGGTTAACTGGAGAATGGAACAGATATGGTTGGCTGGCTGCCAACGTTCCTTTTAAAATATCCATTAATAACACAACCACTCCGGCTTTTGGACCGAGTACGCGAAATGTATTGGTGGTTCCAATATTGCCGCTGCCTTCTTTGCGGATGTCCTGGTGATAAAAATAGCGGCCAATCCATAATCCCGATGGAATGGAGCCTAATAAATAGGCAATTATGATCATTATAATGGTAGTCATTTCAAAACTCCTTTATGCATTAACTTTGTTATCATAGCATGGTTTACCAATCAGTGGCTACCATAAATTATCGTTTGCACCGATGAATTAATTCGAGTAGACTAGTAATGTTACATTTTTCAAAAGTGAGGAGGCCCAACAGTGGCAAAAAAAGAATATCAATATGATTCATCCTCGATCAAAATTTTAAAGGGGTTAGAAGCCGTTAGAAAACGGCCTGGGATGTATATCGGGTCAACGGATACCTATGGACTTCACCACCTCGTATATGAAATTGTTGATAATTCCGTGGATGAAGCACTATCCGGGTATGGTGATGAGATTAACGTAACCATTGGTGCTGATAATTCAATCACTGTTCAAGATCACGGTCGGGGAATGCCCGTTGGGATGCACGCTAGTGGGAAACCGACGCCGGAAGTAATTATGACGGTCTTACATGCTGGTGGGAAGTTTGGTCAAGCCGATGGTTACAAAACTTCCGGTGGATTGCACGGTGTTGGGGCATCGGTAGTCAACGCCTTATCAACTAACTTAACGCTAACGATTGTTCGTGATCATGTGCGCTATCAAGAAAAATTTAAAGATGGCGGTCAGCCAGTTGGTACTCTGAAGAAACTAGGTAAAACTAAGGATTCCAGCGGGACCACCGTTTCTTTTAAACCTGATCCTGCCATTTTTTCCACGACGGTCTATGATTACAATACTTTAGCACGACGTTTACGGGAGTCAGCCTTTTTGCTAAAGGGGTTGAGGATCACCTTAACTGATCAACGACCAGGACAAGAACAAAGTCAGACGTTCCAGTATGAAAATGGAATTAAGGACTTTGTCGAATATTTGAATGAAGACAAGGATACGTTAGGCAAAATATTGACCTTTACTGGTAAGCAAGATGGTGTGGAAGTCGATGTTGCTGCTCAGTACAATGATGGCTACTCCGAAAATGTCCTCTCCTTTGTAAATAATGTGCGAACACCAGATGGTGGGACCCATGAGGCTGGTTTTCGCAGCGCTTGGACCAAGAGCTTTAATGATTATGCACGAAAGACAAATCTTCTCAAAGACCGTGATAAGAATTTAGAGGGGAGCGACGTTCGTGAAGGATTGACGGCTGTCGTTTCGGTTCGAATCCCAGAACGAATTTTGCAATTTGAAGGACAAACTAAAGATAAACTGGGGACACCAGAAGCACGAAAAATTGTTGATAACATTGTTAGTGAACAATTGAATTATGCACTTCTCGAGAATGGTGACTTTGCTCAAATGCTTATTCGCAAGGCAGTTAAAGCACGTCAAGCGCGTGAAGCTGCGAGAAAGGCCCGGGACTTATCGCGGAACGGCAAAAAGCGGAGTCGCAAAGAACGAAATCTATCTGGTAAATTAACTCCTGCGCAATCTAAGAATGCCCAAAAGAACGAATTATTCCTGGTCGAAGGGGATTCTGCCGGTGGCTCAGCTAAGCAGGGGCGGGACCGAAAATTCCAAGCCATCCTGCCATTACGAGGAAAAGTATTAAATACTGAAAAGGCGAAGTTAGATGACGTTTTAAAGAATGAAGAATTAAATACGATTATTTACACCGTTGGAGCCGGCGTTGGTTCTGAATTTAACGTGGCAGACTCTAATTATGATAAAATCATTATTATGACGGATGCTGATGATGATGGCGCCCACATTCAAATTTTGTTGTTGACATTCTTCTACAAGTATATGCGACCGATGATTGAGGCTGGTAAAGTCTACATTGCATTGCCGCCATTGTACCGATTGCAACAAGGACGGGGGGCCAAGAATAAAATCACCTATGCATGGACTAATGAAGAATTAACTAAATTAACCAAGAAGATGGGTAAAACGGCTTCTCTACAACGGTTTAAGGGGCTTGGTGAAATGAATGCCGAGCAACTTTGGGAAACAACGATGAATCCGGAAACGCGGACGTTAATTCGGGTACAAATCAATGATGCCCAGTTAGCAGAAAAGCGGGTTACAACGTTAATGGGAAATAAGGTCGAACCACGTCGTGAATGGATTGAAAAAAACGTCCAGTTTACAATGACTGATGATAAAGAATCCGATGAATTAGTTGAGCATAAGGGTCAAGCGACTGCAACTCCCGATCCGCACATTAAAACATGGAATAACCAATAGTAAAATGAGAAAGGACTGTGCCAAGTGAGTGATAACAAAATTGAAGAGTTAACGCTGGAACAGTTAATGGGTGAACGGTTTGGCCGTTATTCAAAGTCCATTATTCAAGAGCGGGCGCTTCCTGACATTCGTGATGGATTAAAACCAGTTCAGCGCCGGATCTTGTTCGCGATGAATAAGGATGGCAACACTTATGATAAGGGCTTCCGAAAGTCCGCTAAGTCGGTCGGTAATGTTATGGGTAACTTTCACCCACATGGGGATAGTTCCATTTATGAAGCGTTAGTTCGGCTGAGTCAGGACTGGAAATTACGTGAACCGTTAATTGAAATGCACGGTAATAATGGTTCAATGGACGGAGACCCAGCCGCAGCGATGCGGTATACCGAAGCACGGTTAAGTAAGATTGCCGGTTTAATGCTTCGGGATATTGACAAAGATACTGTTGAAATGACGTTAAACTTCGATGATACCGAAAAAGAACCGACCGTCCTCCCCGCTAGAATTCCCAACCTTTTTGTGAATGGGGCGACCGGGATTTCTGCTGGTTACGCAACCGAAATTCCACCACATAATCTGCGGGAATTGATTCACGCGTTGATTTACCTACTCAAACATCCGGATGCATCTTTAGATGATTTAATGACTTACGTACCAGGACCAGATTTCCCAACCGGAGGAATTATTCAAGGCGTTGGTGGTATTCGTAAAGCATACGAAACCGGTCGAGGGCGGGTTATTTTACGTGCTAAGACCACCATTGAAGAATTACGTGGCGGGCGCCAACAAATCATTGTGACAGAAATTCCTTATGAAGTGAATAAAGCTCAGCTGGTTAAGCGGATCAATGATTTACGTTTAAATAAAAAAGTTGAAGGAATTTCAGAGGCCCGTGATGAAACTGACCGGAGCGGCTTGCGGATTGCCATCGAACTGAAACGGAATGCGGATGCCAATGGAATCTTGAACTACTTACTGAAAAATACGGATCTGCAAATCAACTATAACTTCAACATGGTGGCGATTGATAACCAACGGCCAATGCGGGTTGGTTTAAAACACTATCTGAAATCTTATCTTGCCTTCCAGCAAGAAATCATCACGCGCCGAACGCAATTTGATCTCCATAAGGCTCAAACTCGACTGCACATTGTAGAAGGGTTGATTAAAGCGCTTTCCATTCTGGATCAAGTTATTAAGACGATTCGAGCAAGTAAGAATCGAAAAGATGCAACCCAAAATTTAGTTAATGAATATCAATTCACCCAACCACAAGCAGAAGCAATTGTGGCTTTGCAACTATACCGTTTAACGAATACAGATGTGACTGATCTTCGTGACGAACAGCAACGGTTGAATGATTCAATTGCAGAATATAACAAGATCTTAAATGACCAAAACGAGTTAAATCGAGTGCTGGTTAAGGAATTTAAGGCCATTGATAAGCAATTTGGCTCTGATCGGAAAACTCAAATTGAAAAACACATCCAAAAACTGACGGTCGATACTAAGGTGACGGTACCGGATGAAGAAGTTGTTGTCTTAGTTTCTCACGCTGGCTATATCAAACGCACCAGTTTACGGAGCTTTAAGGCTTCAGTGTTAGAAGAGAATGGGCTCCGTGAAGACGACTACCCACTGTTGATTCAACGGGCTTCGACGCTTAACCATTTGTTTATGTTTACAAACCAGGGGCACGTTATTTATCGGCCGGTGCATGAACTGACGGATGCTAAATGGAAAGAAACTGGTGAGCATATATCACAGTCGATTGGGTTAGCGGACGATGAGGAAATTATCAAAGCACTGATTTTTGAAAATCTGGAATTACCAGGAACAATGATCTTCTCCACTAGTGATGGTCAAGTCAAGCAGACTACTATTCAGGATCTGAAACCTGGGTCTAGATATAAGAGCCGGGCCAGTGTTGTTATGAAGCTTAAGGATGCTAGTGCACGAATGATTAATGCTGAATACTATGAACCACAGGCCAAAAATGTTAGTCTGACGGCAATTAGTAAACACGGCTATGGATTACGGTTTGACGTTGCTGAAGTGCCAACTCAAGGTACGCGGACTGCTGGAGTGCGGGCAATTAATTTGAAAGATGATGATGAACTGGTTAATCTAGTCCAGACGACTGATGACGACCGCCTTGCAATTATGACCCAGCGGGGAGCCTTTAAAGAAATGCGTGCCAACGAACTAGAAGTTGGTAGTCGAGCACGACGCGGTGTGCTGGTATTGCATAAATTGAAGAAACATCCGCACGAAATTGTTGATTTCTTAGCATATCCTGCTGATTATCATGGTGCGTTGGAAGTTATTACCAATCGTCCTGAATTCCAAGATATCTTAGTTGATGATCATCATTTGGGAACGGCTAAGTCTAATGGAACCTTTGTGATTGATACTGATACACAGGGAACACCAGTGACTCTCCGCCGTAAAATTACAGTAATGGCAAATCCAGCTAAGGAAGGCTCTGACAATAATAATACTCAAACTAATCCCCAAAGCCATGGGGCACAGCAAGAAAGCCTGGATATTAAGTAATTGATCGTTTTTGAAATTCTGTCAAAAAAAGTTATGGAGAATTGCCAAAGTCGTGATATGATTAAAGATGTGAGATGGATTAACATCACTATTTTGAGGAGGAATCCAATATTATGAGTAAAGAATTAGTCTTTGGACACCAAAATCCGGATACAGATGCCATTACAGCGGCAATGGCATTTTCATACTTACAAAATCAATTAGGTTACGAAACAGAAGCCGTTGCACTTGGTGAACCAAACGATGAAACTAAGTACGCCCTCAAGCATTTTGATATGGAAGCACCACGGTTGGTTAAGACCGTTGCTAACGAAGTTGACCAAGTTATGTTAGTTGACCATAACGAACCACAACAAAGTGTTTCAGATATTGATAAAGTTCAAGTAACCCACTTGGTTGACCACCACCGGATTGCCAACTTCAACACTGCACAACCATTATGGGCAACAGTTCGTCCATACGGCTGTGTAAGTACCGTTATTTATGAACTTTTTGAAAGCAAGCACATTGCTATTCCTGCTGACTTAGCCGGAATGATGCTTTCAGCAATTATTTCAGATACTTTGCTTTTGAAGTCCCCAACCACGACTGATCATGATCGGGAAGCAGTTAAGGCCTTAGCTAAGATTGCTGATGTGGACTACGAAGACTATGGCATTAAGATGTTGAAGGCCGGCACTAATCTGGATGCTAAGTCAGATAACGATATTGTTGATGGCGATGCTAAGTCATTTGAATTAAATGGTTCGACAGTGCGGATTGGTCAAGTTAACACAGTAGACTTGGATGATGTCTTTGCTCGTCAAGCCGACTTAGAAAAAGAAATGCAATCATTGATGGACCAAAATGGTTATGATACCTTCATTTTGATTGCTACCAACATTTTAAATAGTGATTCTGACTTGTTAGTTGTTGGTGACAACACTGATAAGGTAGAAAAGGCCTTTGGTAAGAAGCTAAATGATGCTCACCGAATGAATCTTCCTGGCGTTGTTTCCCGGAAGAAGCAAGTGGTTCCTCCATTGACGGACGCTTTTGAAGGCTAATTACATGTTAAACTTTAAAACCTCAGCTTTAGTCTGAGGTTTTTTTATAGAGTGACGCTTACTTATTGTAAGTTGAAACAAAATGAGATATAATTAAATCAACAATAAAAAAATAAAGGGGGTGTTTTTTTGGCTTTAGG
>CAMXWI010000049.1 GCA_947252915.1 uncultured Lactobacillus sp. | reverse complement strand
AATAAGGAAATTATCTTTACTTCAAATTAAAAGAATGGGATAATTTCCCTTGTTTGGTCCCATAGTATAACTGGATAGTACATCCGCCTCCTAAGCGGCCGATTCCGGTTCGAGTCCGGATGGGACCATTAATGAATGACGAGCATCGTTATCTAGAATTGGATAGCGATGCTTTTTATTATGAAGAATTTATCATTCGTTAGTCTTATAAATTTTGTTATGAGGGGGGGTACTGATAAGACCGCTTTTTACAAGATGTTTGCTTCAAGCGATAAGCGAAAATTTTCTTTAACGTTTTCTACAGCGAAAAAGCTTTCCACCCTTAGCTATGAAAAGCCGTAAGGTCGGGTTTGGGGGTATTATCGAGCGAATAGGAAAAATTAAATAACGAAAAAATCGGTTGATGGTTGATTTGACAACGTTTTGAGCCATTTCTAAGATAAAGAATGTAAAATTTGCAAAAGGAATGGAGTAAAAAATGGTTTCGAAAAATAATCAATGGCAAAAGCGACAAAAAGAAATGCAAACTGTCCAACATTTTGGGATTCGTAAGTTAACGGTTGGGTTTCTTCGGTTTTACTAGGATTATCTTTTATGGGAATGGCCGCCACGAATGTGAAGGCTGATACAGTTAGTGGTAGTCAAGCAACCGATGTGGCAGCAGAACAAGCAACAGATAGTGCCAAGAAAGCAAATGTTCCGGCACCTGCAAATGATGTGCAGAAGGGTGCTGATCAAAAGTCAACAACACCAGTAGCTTCACAAACTCAAACAGTTCAAGTGAATGATTTGAAAAAGGCTGCAGCAACTGTACCAGCAAATAGCTTGAAAGAAAGCAAAGCTGTTTCTGCGGAACCGGAAGCACAGAATGTTGATACTAATTTGGATTGGAACGGTGGTAAAAAGTTAGCTAATCAAACTAACTGGACTTCTTCACAATGGTCAAGCTTTGGATATGATGGTCAATTTGATATTGCTCTAAAGAATTTGGTAGCCGGAAATAATATTGTAATTGGTGATTACAATGCCACTTCGAGTAATGAAAAATACATGTTCTTTACGGGTGATGGTGGTAATCACTGGATTAGTTATACTGATCCTAAGACTCATGAAGTAATTTCTGAAATTGGTAAAATGTATGTCACCGGAAATGGGCAACATGGGCAAGTCATTTTAAATATTAATAAGTCAATTTATGATGCTCAACGTGATAAGGATGAAGCTGACAAATTAATTCACTTCGATTTTGTTATTACGGATTTTGTAATTGTTAATCACCAAACAGATCCACATATTTACAAAGAAGCAACTAAGCAGAATCCATATATTGAGACGATGGAATTCACTGGGAAAAAGTATCAATTCAATATTGTTCCCCAATTATATGATGTGAAGAAAAACCGTAATCTCGAAGGATTCACTCCTTATGGACAGACTGATACTGGTGCTTTACAAAACTATGCCCATGATTATGCAATTCGTGATGATCAAACATTTCAAGATTTGCAAAATAGTCAGGGGCAAAAGGGAAATGTCTACATTCCAGATACTTATAAATTTTATTACAAGGTAACTGTTAAGGACCCTAGTGACTTGGCGAACTATGGTTTTCATAGTCCACGAGTTGATTACTTCACTAATTCGAGTTCGATTAATAGTGATGGAAAAATGACTGATGAAGGTCACCAAATGAACGGGGCAAACGTTCCGTTGTCTAAAGCTGCAGACAATCAATCATTTGATGAATTAGATGCAACCGTTGGGAAAGATGGTGCCAGTTGGTCTAAGCAGGCTGATGGTAGTTATCTTTTCGTAGTTCATATTTCACCCGATACCATTCGGCGACATGTTTATGTTCCTGATGGGTTAAAAAATACCAATACTGTTGTTTTTGATAAAGATGAGGGAAAAGCTAATCAAGTCACTTATCATTTTTATCAAGAAGGTGCAATGAAAGGTTTGCCAACTTGTATTATTCCTGAAATCCGCATTTACTATAACAATTACAGTACCACCGCACCTAAATATACTCTACACACTATGAAAAAGCAGGGTGATAAGTACGTAGAAGATGGTAGGGCTAGTGGCACAATGTCACCGATTGTTGATACTTCCGATACTAAAGGTCAAGCGGGAATTACAGTTCACTATTTAAATGGTCAGACTGGTGAAGCAATGGATGGTTATACTACCGTAACCACGACTTTTGGCGAACCGGGAGCGTCAAGTAAGATTGAGATTCCTAATTTTATGGGATACCATCTACGGAAGAGTAAAGCGACTGGTGATATTACATTCGACAATAATTCCAAACAGTCAGTTAAGGCTGGTGATATTGTTGTAAATAGTGAAGATGGTGTAATCAAGTTACCAGCTGCAGATACAATTTCCAACGTTTATCTTGTATTCGATGGGGACAATAGAACAGATACAGTTGAATACTATGATGAAGATGATAACAACAAATTGCTAAAGTCTGACTCAATCAGTGGTAAGGTTGGTCAAACCAAGGCTTACTCCACAACTAATATTATTAGTAAAGAATTCAAAAACTATAAGGTTGATGAAGATGAATTAGCGACAGAAAATGCTAATAAAGGGATTAACGGGATTGAATTTAATGCTTCGGGAAACCATACTTATAAGGTTTACTTGAAACATGCTACTCAGGATAGTTCTGCAACAGATTCTGTAAGTCGAACAATTATCTATCAATACCAACATGGGGAAAAGGCAGCTGATTCGAATACACAAACTCTTAAGTTTACTCACCACGTTACGAAAGACTTGGTAACTGGAAAGAATACTGTAGATTATTGGGATGGTGAGAAGTCATTCAACTCTGTTCCTTCACCGAAGATTGCTGGTTATACTCCAAGTAAAGAAACTGTTGAAGCAAAGTCTGTAAAGCACGATGATGTTATTCCAGATACTTATGTTGTATACAGTCCAAATATCCAAAAGGTAACAGTTAAATACATTGATGATAACGATCAAGGTAAAGTTTTAGCTGATGATGAACTATCAGGAGCTAGTGATAGCGAGAGCGATTACCAAGTTCGTGACTATTCAAACCAAGGTTACAAGGTAAAGAGCAGAAACGTGCCAGCCACCATAGTATTTGATCATGATGACTCAGCTTCACAGGATTACGAAGTTCATTTAGTCCACCAACACACCACGGTTACGTCTGATCATCCAAAGACTCCTAAGGACGTATTACCGGATAATCCCGGTAAGAAATATCCGCAGGGTGTTGATCAGGATAATTTAAATAGCGAGGTTCATGAAACGATTCGCATTGAAGATCCACATACCCATAAGGTGGCAACTTATAATGAAACACTTCGGTTTACCCGAACTGCTGATGTCGATGAAGTAACTGGTGAGATTACTAAGTATGGTGACTGGTTACGCGAAGGAACCAAGCAGGATCAAGGAACGTTTGCTAAATATGACATTCCAACTGTGAAGGGTTACACCCCACATGAAAAGAATTCAAATACTAGTGCCGAAGACCTTGTTCTGATCGAAGTACCAAGTGACAATGATTTGGAAAAGGAAACGGACGGTCACTACGAAATTAAACCTATGAAGGTTAATCATGGTAGTGATGATATTAACATTGATGTTGTTTACTCACCTAATCCACAAAAGGCATCGATTTCATATATCGATGATGTAACTGGGGAAACTTTAACAACAGTTCAATATACTGGAGTTACTGATCAAGTCATTGATACTAAAGCTAATGATAAGGTTAGTGAATATGAAAAGGATGGTTACAAATTAGCTGATCATGCGGTGGTCCCAGCTCAGATTACATTTGATAACGATGATCAAAATGATCAAGCCTATGTTGTTCATTTGACTCATAACCACACTACCGTTCAACCAACAGATCCTAAAACACCGGATGCCACTATTCCAGGAACAGACCAGAAGTACCCACATGGAGTTAGCCACGATGATCTGAATAAAGAAATTACGCGGACTATTAACATTAGTGGTGATCCACGGAACAAAGACAAGTCAACGAAGACGACAGTTACTTTGACTCGGACAGCAGATGTTGACGAAGTTACTGGTAAAGTAACATACGGTGACTGGTCCAAAGGTCACTTTAACCAGACAAGTATGGATCTTGTTCCGGGCTATACTTATCACATCAAACAGCTTTCAAATGACGGTATTGATGCTCAAGCGGACTTAGCAGATATTCCAGCTGAAGATGTTACGGAGGAGACACCAAATGAAGTGTTTGACGTTCACTACACGCCAGATGATCAATCAGCTTATCTGAACTTTGTGGATGATGATAGTAAGACAGACCTCGCTAACTGGGATCAAGCACAAGGGAAGAGTGATCGTGGTCCAATTAGTTTTGCACATGCGACCCAGATCATGGATGCTTACGCTAAACAAGGTTACCAATTCGTAGACGTTACGAATGATTCTACGAAGGTAACGCTGGATGGTCAAACGTTGGCTGAAGCATTGAAGAATTTAGGCAATTACGATCACGTTGATTATGTTGATCAAATCTTTACGGTACATCTGATTCACGGCCGCACCACGGTTCAACCAACTGATCCAAAGACGCCGGATGATACTATTCCTGGGACGGATCAGAAGTACCCAGATGGGGTCAGCCATGATGACCTCAACCGGACAGTAACGCGGACCATTACAGTTAACTATCCTGATGGCCGGAAGAAAACGATTGTCCAAAAGGCAACCTTTACCCGGACCGCAGACGTTGATGACGTTACAGGAAAGGTGACCTATGGTAAATGGAATCGTGATGCACAACAGTTAGCTGAATTCACGGCTCCTTCAGTACCGGGCTACTTACCAGATATTGCGGTGGTTGAAGCGGTCACGGTAACGCCTGATAGTGATGATTTAACGGTTGAAATTAACTATCATGTTGATCCAGCGGTTGAGGCTGCTCGGCAGGCTCGTTTAGCTCAAAGCAACGCCATTAGTGCAGCTAACCAGGGACAAACGAAGGGCCAACGCAATGAAGTCCATCAATTACCACAAACTGGTAACGACCATGATGGCGCATTAATTGGCTTAGGTATTGCTGGTGCGATGAGTATGCTTGGTTTAGCTAAGACTAAGCGTCGTCACAACTAAATAAAATGAAGAGATTGGGGACTTACCCAGTCTCTTTGCTTTTTATAGAGCTAATGGTGGGGATTACGACTCGGGATACGCTAGTTTTATAATCAAAATCGCGGTACAATTAAGCATGAAATTTTTTATTAGACACAAGGAGGTGACAACATGGCTCGATTACGGATTATGATTTTATTTGGGACCCGGGCGGAAGTAATCAAGATGGCCCCGATCATCAAGCTGATGAAGCAGGATCCAGAAACTTTCGAACCAATTATTGTTGTTGCTTCTAAGCAGTATCAGCAACTGCACCAAGCGATGCACTTCTTCGGTATTGATTCCGATTTTGATTTGAATGTGAAGTCTAGTCGCGAGATCGGGATGATTGAGCAGCTCAGTCAGTTGTTGCATAATTTTCAAACGGTAATTAGTGCCGCCCAGCCGGACATGCTGATGGTTTTGGGGGACACGATTACGACCCTGGCGGCTAGTTTGAGTGCTTTTTATAATCGTTTGCCAGTTGCTCATGTCGAGGCCGGTTTGCGAACATATGATAAGCTCAATCCATTTCCGGATGAAATGCAGCGTCACTTGACTGATACACTGAGTGATGTGTTTTTTGCACCAACTGAGCAGGCGCGCGATAATTTATTGAATGAGCAGGTGGCCGACGAACGGATCTTTGTGACTGGAAATACGGTTGTTGACACGGTGACGCAGTACTATGATCCGGATTATCATAGTAAACTTCTAGATTCGATTCCCAACGATCATGATTTGATTTTGCTGACGATGGGACGGATTGAAAATACTGGTTTCCCAATGGAACGCGTTTTCCGCACGATGCGTGATGTGGTGGAAACGAACCCGAATGTCGAATTGGTTTGCCCGGTCGCGACCGATTCAGCAGCTTTTGGGATTGCCACGGAGATTTTAGCGAACCGCGATCGCATTCATGTAATGCCCCTCATGGACTTGGGAGACTTTTTAAATACGGCGGCCCGGAGTAAATTTATTTTGACGGATTCAGCAGGGACGGTTGAAGAGGCATCAGTGTTCCATAAGCCGGTATTGCTGTTGCGGAAGAACACGGAACGTTTGGAAGCCATTAAGGCTGGAACGGCTAAGGTCGTAGGAACGGATCCAACAAGTATTCAGCAGGCGACGTTCTCGTTGCTCCACGATAAGAAGTTTTATAATCGGATGACGTCCGGAGGCCAGCTCTTCGGTGATGGTCATGCTGCCGATCAAATTGTTGAGATTATTAAGCGGGAATTTTAAAGATGAAGTAATGGAAGTTGCAAAGTTGTTTGCGAATAATTAAAAAGAATTCATGACGTAAGT
>CAMXWI010000048.1 GCA_947252915.1 uncultured Lactobacillus sp. | reverse complement strand
ATAGTAAAACCCCCATAGTTGGAACTCCTTGTCCAACTATGGGGGTTCACTTCACCAGCTCTTTTTTTGTCATGTTTTGGGCAGAAAGTTATTAACAATTTAAACCCATCTGGTTAATATATCTTTTGATAATTAAAGTGTCGATTCAAAACGTTTATCATTTACTAGCAAAATGGAAAATGAACTAACTAGAAATTCAATTTTCCTGAAAGTCAATATCCTTTTAATACTTTATTTATTATGATACTCATAGTATAATACGAAGCATAAATGATTATAATAAATGTCTATTGGGAGGATATAGTCTTGTTATCAAGTAATAACCAAAAAAGAACAACAACGGCGTTCTGCTAATCGCCAACAACGTTTTGCCCTACGGAAGTTAACGGTTGGGGTGGCATCCGTTTTAGTTGGTGCTGCTTTAGTTGGCTTCAGCACAACTGCAGAAGCTGCAACTACGGATGTTGCAGCTGACACTACGGCTGCAACTACAACCACAACAGAAAGTGCGAATAACTCCACTGATCAATCAAACGCCGCAACTGATCAAAACTTGCCAGCTAACTGGCCAAAAGTTGGCGACGAATATAGTTCCGAAGGTTTGCCAAACACAGGCGCTCGTGATTTATACCCAAGTCAAGAAATTATCCGGGTTAAGAATCCTGGAGACCCTAATGAGTATGGTGGAAAGTACAATTTCACGCGGGTAATTGCTGTTAACAATATCAGCCGTGACCGGGATGAAAACGGGAAACTTACAAATAACTGGTCTGCTTCTTCCTTCAAGGCCGTGGATGTTAAAGATCTGGGCCTGCCAGATCATCCTGGGTACTTAGTACGGGTAAGAGTATCCTCCCAGACGCCAAACGATAGTTACAACTACGGTCGTAGTAAAGCTGAGTTGAAAACTACACGGGACGTGATTTATGATTCGCTTACGGCACAGCTAGAAAAGAATCAATATACGCAACTTCCTGCGATCACGTTGAATGATCCAGCAGACGTAATCTATGATATTTACTTTGTTCCTGATCCAAGTGCTACTAAGTATAACAGTGAAGAAAACATCAATGTCTTTGGTCCGGGAAATGATAGCTCTAAAGGGAACGCTGATTTCTACGCTAAGGTAACGAGCAAACAGATCAATCACCAAATGGATGGCAATAAGTTTACTGACAAGTGGAGCAGCGCCAACTTTGGTACTCAAGATCTCAAGACGGTCCTAAGTGGTAGCAACTTTACCAACCAAGATGGTTACCGTAATAAATCATTACCAGCCTATGATGGCTATCATGCAGTTCTGACTCACGTAACGGTTACCAATAGCTACAAGGAAGGGATTCCTGGATATACTAGAGCGGAAACCAATGCCGCTGCTGCAAAATTACATGCAGAACTTGAAAAGAAGATTGCGGCTAACCCATATGAATTACCGGAATACACGGTCAACATGCCATTGAGTGTCAACTTCTATGTTCAATACGTCAAAGATGCACCGAAGTTGGATCCGCAATATGCAAAGTACAGTAGTTATGAAACGGTCTACATTTATGGCCCAGGAAACAGCAGTAAGGATGGTCACGCCGATTACCACACTCGAGTAGCTAAACAACAAATTGAACATCAAGTGAGTGATGGTCAGTACACTAACCAGTGGAGTAGTGCTAACTTTGCGAGCCAGGACCTTGCCACTATTATGGCAGGCAATAACTTTACGGACCAAAATGGTCACCGCGGCAACTCATTACCAAGTTACGCCGGTTACCACCCAGTTATTAAGAACTTCCAACTTTCTTACAGCACGCATGAAGGGGTGCCAGGCTACACCGCTGAAGAAGTGAAAGCAGCTGCGGACAAGCTATGGGATGAACTTAATAAGGCTATTGCTGCTAATCCTGATGCAACGTCCTTACCTGCGTACACGGTTAATATGCCAATTGATGTGCACTTCAATGTTGAAATGGTGAAGGATGAAGAACCAACCCCAGATCCAGAGCCAACTCCACAACCAGATCCGGAAGACGATACGCCAACTCCAACTGACCCAGAAGTTCAACCGGAAGCACCGGCAGAAACTCCTGATCAACCTACGGAGTCTACTGATCAAACACCAGCAGCAGAACCAACCACAAGTGTTCAAAAGGATACTAAGCAATCCGCAGATAACCACCAAACTGCTAAGCAATTACCACAAACTGGTAATGATTCAGACTTGGCAATGATTGGTTTAGGTAGCGCAACGCTGCTTGGAATGTTAGGATTAGGTGTAGTTAGCAAGAAACGACACTCATAATTAATAAAAACAGGTGAGCGCTGCTCGCCTGTTTTTTGTTAGAAGGCATAATATGAAACGACTATTGGCAAAAATCACTGCTAGGTTCAACCGGTTTGTAATTAAATATTTCATCAATTCCAGTCAAATTGCGACCCAATACCAGCAATTAATCGCTGACGGTTGGGGACCGTTTGCGGGTTCTTATTATCTTT
Source organism: uncultured Lactobacillus sp. (assembly GCA_947252915.1). Classification (GTDB taxonomy): domain Bacteria; phylum Bacillota; class Bacilli; order Lactobacillales; family Lactobacillaceae; genus Limosilactobacillus. The sequence continues at coordinate 3,998 of CAMXWI010000048.1, read as the reverse complement.
GGCAATACTGGCGTGGCCGAGATTGTTCAAAGATGTTTCATGAATTATTATGCGTTGGTTCACCAACCTATGTCCGTTTCTTAAGAGCGTCACACCTTTCGGCTCACGAGCAGCTCGCTTTAATATTAAATGCTCATCTAAATGCCAGTATTGATGAGCATGAATTTTTACAAATTCATGCCACGCGGTATCGGCTTGCAACTGAATTAGCTCCTCACAGTTTTTTCTTCAGTTATTTGCGGGAATTGGTAATCCGTGCCTATCCCGATCAACGGGGCTTAAAGGCGGACCAATTAGGAACAAAGGTCCATTTGTTGCGGAGTTATCTTGACCGACAAGTGATTGAATACATTCGCCATTATCATTGGTCAGGTGAACCAGCGCACTCCAGCGATTATGAACGACTACTACAATATTGCCAGGATCATCAGTTAACCTTGGATTATCAAACATCCGCAAATTTTCATAATCGGTATCATGGTGAATTTACTTACCCGCGGAATATGAAGGTCCAGTTAATGCATGATTCGCAAGTCAGACGGTATAATGACGCGCGGATGATTGAATTCATCGTAGATATAGCCACGGGGCAGTTTGTGTCAGAGTGGAATGTGTACCACAAAACGGCCACCGGAGTAATTGACGCGGATCCTACGCATTATTCCATCGCGGAGTTACACGAGGTGGCGGATACGGAATCATTTAACTATGGGGTGCCATATGGTCAATATCATGTCCCAGCTCGTTATCGTGGAACACACCAGCGGTTGGATATTCAACAACCGGTCAACAGCGCCATTCGTCAACGGGCGAAAAAGGATTGGCGGTATCCACGCGACTATGCGGATGTGGTGAAGAGCGCCTCGGATGTTCAGGTATGGCAATCGATTTCACCGCGAGATCGTCAGGCGGTTTACCGACAGTTTGTTAATTATCTACAATCCCACCATGTTACTAACCAAGGGATTAAAGCATATTTAAAAAAATAAGAACGGCTTCTGGTCCTAGTGGACGCCAAAGCCGTTTGTGTTTAGTTTTCCTTTTCAATATCACTTTGTTTGATGAAAACACCGTCCGCTGTCGTCATCCCCGTGCGGTGAGCAATGGTTTGGTAGGCATCGGTTAAGGCTTTTTGATGGTCAACGCCTACCAATCGGGAAAAGATCAGCAGTGCGATCTGCAGGTCACCGATACTGTCAACTAATTTAGCATGGTTTTTCTTATTATATGCGGCAGACAGTTCCCCGACTTCTTCTGCAATTTTCATGAACTCCACTCGCGGGTCTGCTTGATCAATTTTGCGTTCGTGGGCCCATTCGTAGATCTTTGGGATTAATTCTTCGTATTCCAAGCTGGTCACCTCAATTATCTTCATAATCTAAGATGATTTTACCACTAGTCGGTATAGGATTTCCGCCGAAGATAGATGGAGATTCCTACGGCTACCAGAAGTGCAATCCCCAGGATAATCCAGAAACCATATTCGGAAGATTTCCATGGCATTCCGCCGACGTTCATTCCCATAAAACCACTTAGGAGAGCGGCAGTAGCTAAAATTAAACCTGCTGAATCTAGGAATTTCATTAGGTGGTTCAGGTTATTATCCATGATTCCCATGTATAATCCGTTCAGTGATTCTAAAACGTCCCGGTAAATATGGATCGCCTTAGCCAGTCGCCGCTGGTTGGTTTTGATATCTAACAACATTTTTGAATTAACGGTTTGCGCAATCGCACTTTTTTCAAAGACAGTGATGGTTTCTGACTGATCATTGATAGTGTGTTCTAAAAAGACTAGTCGTCGCATCAGACTCGTTAATTGACGTAGTTCGTGATCTTTAATGGCCTTTTGTGCTGCTTGGTTTAGATAATTGATTTGTTCTTCATATGAATCCAGGGCTTGAATAAGGTGCCTTTGCCAAAAATTAATGAGGTGAGCTACTAGCGCGGGAACTTGCGGATGCTCCTTGACGGCTACGGTTAGTTCATCTAAGGCATTCGCAGCATTTTGGGTACAGAGGAAAAGATAGTCAGTGTTAAAAAGCAGGATTGTCGGCGTCAGCTGGTCCGTGATCTCAGAATAATGAACGTTAAAATCAAAGACGACCAGAAGCTGAAGCTGCTCTAACACGGTGCTTGTGACTTCGTGGAACCGGGAAACCTCTTATGCAGAGTTGCATTCGTTGAAGATCACAGGATCTAGATTAAATTGCTGACAAAGACTTTGGAGTTCCGATTTTTTCGGCGACGACATGATGAAAACGTTAGCCTGCTCACGATTACCATTAGCAGAGCAAAGCTGGCCATCACGGAGTACGAAAGCTTGAATCATAACATCACCTCCACCTCCACATAAAAACCCTCAGGTAGTTATTAATTATAAATGACTACCTGAGGGTTTTGTTTGTCGGTAATGACTTTGAATTAAAAATTAAGAATTAATCTAAAACCGCGTTTTCTGTTTTATCAGCGTTGGATTGCTTGGCAGCTTGTTGGTGGCCTGGTGCCCACTTTAAACCAACCCCGGTAAAGCCACTTAAGATGGAGAAGACCGGTGACAAGAGACTAAAGAACGTAAATGGCAGGGAGTGTAGAACTGGAACACCAAGTGTGGAAGCAACGAATGATCCAGCAACTCCCCATGGAATCAGGTAGTTGATGACACTACCACCATCTTCAAGAACCCGACTAAGTGCTAGTGGGGAAAGACCAATTTGCTTAAAGGCCTTGCGGAAGGCATTCCCTGGCAAGATCACTGAAAGGTATTGTTCACCAACGAAGAGGTTTACACCAATTCCCGCGAAGATCGTTGTGGTAACCAAACGACCCGGTTTCTTAAGACGGTCAATTAATGGCTTCATTGCACTTTCGATGATCCCTTCGTGCATTAGAATGCCCCCAAGGGCCAAGGTCATGACGATTAGGGAAACGGTACCCATCATGCTGGAGATTCCACCACGACTAAGCAGGGCATCCACGGCTTTGTTACCAGTTTTGGCAACGAAACCTGATTCGATCAAGGTTGCAAGCTTACTAATGGCAAAGTTTGGTGTTTCGATGAAAATCATGACGATGGAAACAAAGATGTTCAAGAAAAGGGTTGGAATTGCTGGCAATTTTCGCCATGCACAGATGAACATCAGGATGATTGGCAAGGCAGCCCACCAGGAAACGCTGAAGTTCTTGGTCAGGACGGCAGACGTTTTAGCAATGGCAGCCATGGAAGTGCCTTCGTTTGTTAAACCAAGGAAGGCAAAGATAATTAGTGAGAGAACGAATGCTGGGATGGTGGTCCACATCATATTTTTAATGTGCGCGAAGAGGTCGGAACCAGCAACGGCGGAAGCCAAGTTAGTGGAGTCAGAAAGTGGTGACATCTTGTCACCGAAGACCGCTCCAGAAATGATGGCGCCGGCAGTTAATGCAGGATTGACACCCAACGTGGCACCCATCCCGAAGAGGGCGAGCCCGACAGTTGAAACGGTGGTGAAGCCACTCCCGATGGCTAAACCAACGAGTGAACAAACGATGAAGACGGATGGCACGAAAAACTTAGCGCTAATTAAGTGGAAGCCAAGCACCATCAGTGAAGGAATAATCCCGGCCTTAATCCAAACGGCGATTAAACTCCCGATCAGCAAGAAAATGAAGATTGGAACAATGGCAGTGGAAATTCCTTCGGTAATCCCGTCCGTGATTTCTTTCCACGAAACCTTACGGAAGGCCAGCCAACCCATTAGTAAACCAATGACGGTTAAAACGGGAACTTGGGGTGAAAGACCGAAGCCGATCACGCCGACCCCTAAAATGACTAACATAATAATTGAAATTTCGATTGATTCTTGAAAGTTAATTTTTTTCATAGTATGCACCTGATCCTTTGCTTGTGAATTTGAAATGCGAGTAACTGGTTAAGGGAAAAAGTGTGCAGACTATATCGATGTTGTTCCATAATAATGACCTCCCAAATAAAGACGTCCTGATTGAGATATACTCAAC
>CAMXWI010000047.1 GCA_947252915.1 uncultured Lactobacillus sp. | reverse complement strand
CGTGAAAACGGACTGCAATTCTAAAAGAAGGAGGAAAAACCCGTAATGGCTAAATCAACTTATATTGACCCAGCTAAATTAGACCTTGATGATCAAGTTGTAGCTATCAACCGGATTACTAAGGTTGTTAAAGGTGGTCGTCGGATGCGGTTTGCTGCCTTAGTCGTTGTCGGTGATCGGAATGGTCACGTTGGCTTCGGTACTGGTAAGGCGCAAGAAGTTCCTGAAGCAATTCGTAAGGCTTCTGCTGCGGCTCAAAAGAACTTGATTGAAGTACCAAAGGTTGGTACAACAATTCCACACGAAGTTATTGGTACTTTTGGCGGTGGTAAGATTATGCTTAAGCCTGCTGTTGAAGGTTCTGGGGTAGCTGCTGGTGGTGCCGTACGTAACGTTATGGAACTAGCTGGTATTGATGATGTTACTTCAAAGCGTTTGGGCTCTAATACGCCAATTAATGTTGTGCGTGCAACGTTTGAAGGCTTGAAGTCATTGAAGAGTGCCGATGAAGTTGCTAAGCTTCGTGGTGTTTCAGCTGAACACCTCGATGAATAATAGGAGGACAAAATAATGGCTAAAGTTAAAGTTACTTTAATCCGGAGTGCTGCCCACCGTGAACCAACTCAACGTCGGACAGTTAAGGCATTAGGCCTCGGTAAGTTACACAGCTCCGTTATTCTCCCAGATAACGCAGCTACTCGTGGTGCAATTTTTAAAGTTGCTCACCTGGTTTCAATTGAAGAAGTTAAGTAATACATTTTTATACAAGGAGGTGCAACCTAATGAAATTAAATGAATTAAAGCCTTCTGAAGGTTCCCGTTTTAAGCGTCTTCGTAAGGGACGTGGGTTATCATCAGGTCATGGTTTTACTTCTGGTCGTGGTACTAAAGGTCAAAAGGCTCACGGCAAGACCCGTCTTGGATTTGAAGGGGGTCAAATGCCTCTGTACCGGCAAAAACCAAAGCGTGGTTTTACTAGTATGAATCATAAGGACTATGCTTTAGTTAACTTAGCAGCGCTTAATAAGTTTGATGATGGTGCTGAAGTTACTCCTGACACATTAGTTGAAGCTGGTATTGTTAAGAACGCTAAGAATGGTGTTAAGGTTCTTGGTAGTGGTAAGTTGGCTAAGAAGCTAAATGTAAAAGCTAACAAGTTCTCTGCTTCAGCTGTAGAGGCAATTGAAGCTGCTGGTGGTAAGACTGAGGTGATCTAATGTTCACAACCGTCAAAAATGCATTTAAGGTTAAGGAAATTCGAAGTAAAATTCTGTTTACCTTATTTGTATTGATTGTTTATCGGTTAGGTGCATCCATCACTGTTCCAGGTGTTAATGCTGCTGCATTAGCGCAAATTTCCTCAACTGGATTAGCTTCAATTTTGAATACGTTTAGTGGTGGTGGATTGGAAAATTATTCCGTCTTTGCAATGGGAGTTTCTCCTTATATCACTGCACAAATTGTTGTTCAGTTGTTGCAAATGGACATCGTGCCAAAATTTGTTGAATGGAGTAAGCAAGGGGAAGTTGGTCGTCGGAAACTGAATCAGGCAACAAGATGGTTAACAATCCTTTTAGGTTTCATCCAGTCAATCGGAATTACGGCCGGATTCAATGCATTAAGCACTATTAAATTGGTGAACAATCCGGGTGTGAGAACATATTTAACAATTGGTTTGATTTTAACTGCCGGGACAATGTTTGCTACGTGGCTTGGTGATATGATTACCGAGCGGGGGTTAGGAAACGGTGTTTCGATGTTAATCTTTGCCGGAATTGTTGCACAATTTCCGAAGGGATTACAGCAGTTATGGGATGACCAAATTGTTGGCGAATCCGGATCAGCATTATGGGCTGGAATTGGTTTTATTGCAGTGGTCGCACTTTGTTTGTTGATCATCGTTGCTTTTGTAACGTGGGTTCAACAAGCAGAACGGCGTTTACCAATTCAATATACAAGAAGGACGACTACTTTGCCAAAAAGTAGTTATTTACCGTTGAAAATCAACGTTTCTGGAGTGATTCCGGTTATCTTTGCTGGATCATTTATTTCGACTCCACAGACGATTTTAATGGCTTTTCAACGAACACACGGTGGCGATTCTTGGTATCAAATAATGACGAATATTTTTAATATGCAGTCAGGGCCAGGGATTACATTGTATACATTACTTATTATCATTTTCACTTTCTTCTATGCTTTTGTGCAGGTTAACCCTGAAAAGTTAGCTGAGAATTTACAGAAACAAGGAAGTTATATTTCTGGTGTTTGGCCAGGTAAGGGAACACAGACTTTTGTTTCCCACCTGTTAATGCGGCTTTCAACAGTCGGCTCCCTTTTTCTAGGAATTATTTCATTAATTCCATTGATTGCAAGTAATGTGTGGAACCTTAGCCAGTCAATTGGTTTAGGTGGTACTAGTTTGTTGATCGTTGTTCAAATTGCTTTGGATGTAAACCGGCAATTAAATGGATTAACAATGAAACGTGAATATATTGGATTTATCCATGATTAAGTAGGAGGACACTGCTATGAGTATGAACCTCGTTTTGATGGGTTTGCCAGGTGCCGGTAAAGGTACTCAAGCTCAAAAGATTGTTGAAGACTTCGATATCCCGCATATTTCGACTGGTGATATTTTTCGTGCAGCGATGAAAAATGGAACGCCGATGGGCAAAGAAGCTAAGAAGTATATCGATAAAGGTGAACTGGTTCCAGATGAAGTTACAAATGGAATTGTCGAAGAACGGTTAGCCAATGATGATACTAAAGATGGCTTCATGTTGGATGGCTTTCCTAGAAATCTTGTTCAAGCGAATGCTTTGAACAAGATGCTGGAAAACAAAGGTCGTTGCTTAGATGCCGTGATTAACATTCACGTTGAACCTGATGTTCTAGTTGATCGTTTATCAGGTCGATTCATTTGTAAGAATTGTGGTGCTACTTATCATAAGTTGTACAACCAACCTAAGGTAGAAGGGACTTGTGATGTATGTGGTCATCATGAGTTCTTCCAACGTGATGATGATAAGCCCGAAACGGTTAAGAATCGTCTTGATGTTAATATTAAGTTGAATACACCATTAGTTGATTTTTATGAAAAGCAAGGGATTTTGCATCAAATCAATGGTGAACAAGATATTGATAAGGTTTATCAAGATGTTAAGCAAGTATTAGAAAACCTTACAAAGTAGATTGCGACGATACTCTTGCGCAAAACAACGGTCTATGTTAAACTATGCAAGGTTTATCTGGCTCGTAGTGGGTAGCGTTTAAGCAACCCACCTTTTTACGTAATTTTAAGTCCGGCAAGGAGGAACCATTCAGTGGCAAAAGCTGATGTAATCGAAGTCGAAGGTAAAGTGACTGAAACTTTACCGAATGCAATGTTTAAAGTTCAACTGGAAAATGGGGTAGAAATTTTAGCTCACGTTTCTGGTAAGATTCGGATGCACTACATTAAAATTTTACCTGGAGACCGTGTTAAGGTTGAAATGTCCCCTTATGATCTGACCAAGGGTCGGATTACTTTCCGGTTTAAATAGGTCTTAGTCTATACCAGAGGAGGATTTTCATAATGAAAGTACGACCATCAGTAAAAAAGATGTGCGATAATTGTAAGATTGTTAAGCGTCGTGGTCGGGTTATGGTTATTTGCTCTAACCCTAAACATAAGCAACGTCAAGGTAAGTAATTTTTAAGGAAACGGAGGTGTAAAAATGGCTCGTATTGCTGGTGTCGATTTACCTCGTGATAAGCGAATTGTAATCGGCTTAACATACATTTATGGTATTGGTAACTCAACTGCACAAAAGATTTTGGCAGATGCTGGCGTGTCTGAAGATGTTCGTGTACGTGATTTAACACCGGATCAAGAAGAAAAGATTCGTTCACAAGTTGAAAACATCAAGGTTGAAGGTGATCTTCGCCGTGAAGTTTCATTAAACATCAAGCGTCTACAAGAAATTGGTTCTTACCGTGGGATGCGTCACCGTCGTGGTTTACCTGTTCGTGGTCAACACACGAAGAATAATGCACGTACTCGTAAGGGTAAGGCAGTTGCAATTGCTAACAAGAAGAAATAATTAAGTAAAGGAGGTTAGTTAGTTTATGGCAGTCAAAAAAACGCGGAAGCGTCGTGCAAAGAAGAATGTTGAAACTGGTGTTGCTCACATTCACTCAACATTTAACAACACTTTAATTATGATTACTGATGTCCAAGGTAACGCTGTTGCCTGGTCGTCAGCAGGTGTTTTAGGCTTTAAAGGTAGTCGGAAGTCCACTCCATTTGCTGCACAAATGGCATCTGAGGCGGCTGCAAAGCAAGCAATGGAACATGGTATGAAGACTGTTGAAGTTGCTGTAAAGGGTCCAGGTTCTGGTCGTGAATCTGCTATTCGTGCACTTCAAGCAACTGGTCTTGAAGTTACTGCAATTCGTGATGTAACTCCAGTACCACATAACGGTTCTCGTCCTCCAAAGCGTCGTCGTGTTTAATAGTGCATCATTAACGGCGGTGTTTAAGCCAGATGCCTTTTTGGGAAATACGATCCACGTTTTGAAAGGGGTACTAGAGTAGAATGATCGAATTTGAAAAACCAAACATTCACAAAGTTGAAGAAACCGATAATTACGGTAAGTTTGTTGTAGAACCACTTGAACGTGGTTATGGGACAACCCTCGGGAACTCTCTTCGTCGTGTTATGCTTGCTTCATTACCGGGAGCTGCAATTACCAGTATTAATATTGATGGTGTATTGCATGAATTTAGCACTGTTGAAGGGGTTACGGAAGACGTTACTCAAATCATTTTGAACTTAAAGAAGGTATCCTTGCGGATTGACTCTGAAGATCAAAAGAATTTGGAATTAGACGTTAAAGGTCCTGCAGAAGTAACAGCCGGGGACATCCAAGGTGATGGCGACGTTACTGTTTTGAATCCAGATCTCCACATTGCAACAGTCGCGGATGGTGCAGAATTGCATATTCAAATGACTGCTGATAAGGGGCGTGGATACTCCTCTGCTGATGATAATAAGGCACGGATGGATTTAGCGATTGGAGTTTTACCAATTGATTCCATCTATACCCCAATCGAACGTGTAAATTACACCGTTGAAAACACTCGGGTTGGTCAAAATAATGACTATGACAAGTTGACTCTTGATGTTTGGACCAATGGTTCATTAACACCAACAGAGGCTGTAAGTCTTGCTGCTAAGATTCTGACGTCACACTTAACAATGTTTGTTAACTTAACTGAAGAAGCTCAAAGCGCCCAAGTTATGGTTGAACGGGAAGAATCACATCAAGAAAAGGTACTTGACAAAACAATTGAAGAACTTGATCTATCAGTACGTTCATACAATTGTCTTAAGCGGGCAGATATTCAAACCGTTAAGGACTTAACTGAAAAAACTGAGGCTGATATGATGAAGGTTCGTAATTTAGGACAAAAATCACTTGATGAAATTAAGATCAAGCTAAATGAACTTGGTGTTGGATTTCGCCAGGAAGATTAATTTTTAATTTAAAAGGAGGGAGCACTTCATGAGTTACCGTAAGTTAGGACGTACAAGTTCACAACGTAAAGCTTTATTACGTGACTTAACTACTGATTTAATTGTTAATGGTTCAATTAAGACTACTGAACCAAAGGCAAAAGAAGTTCGTAAGACCATGGATAAAATGATCACTCTTGCTAAGCGGGGTGACCTAGCATCACGTCGTAAGGCAGCGGCATTTGTTCGCAATGTTGTTGCAGACGTAAAAGAAGATGGCGATGATATTAAGGTACAATCAGCTCTTCAAAACCTGTTTGAAGAAATTGGGCCTAAGTACGCTGATCGTAATGGTGGTTACACACGGATTTTGAAGACCATGCCACGTCGTGGTGATGGTGCTCAAATGGTTATTTTAGAACTTGTTTAGTAGTTTAATTAAATAATCGTAATAAAGAATCACTATGATTGCTGGTATAAAGCGTTATGATGATGGGATTTTTCCTTAGTCTAGCTTGAATGTGAGAAATCACGCACCACAATTGTAAGTGATTTTTTTTATACATATAAATGGATCTTTTGGTAAAATAAAACCAGCAATCTAACGGAGGGAAAAGAACATGGCAATTGTTGATGTCCATGATGTGTCTTACACATACCCTGGCAATCATGAAGCGACATTAAAGAATGTTTCGGTTGCTTTTAACCAAAATGAGTGGACAACCATTATCGGGCATAACGGAAGTGGGAAAAGCACCCTTGCACGCTTGATCGATGGCCTATTACCCCTCGACAAAGGATCCATTGTAGTTGATGGAGTTTCGGTAAATGAAGATCATTTGTCAGATATTCATCAAAAAATCGGGTTTGTTTTTCAAAATCCTGAAAATCAATTTGTTGGGACTACGGTTGAAGATGATGTTGCATTTGGTTTGGAAAATCATCAGGTACCTAGAAATGAGATGCAATTCCGCATTAATCAAGCTTTAGCTGATGTAGCGATGCAGAGTTATGCCCATAAAGAGCCGGGAATGTTATCAGGCGGTCAAAAGCAACGGGTGGCGATTGCTGGAATCCTCAGCCTTCGTCCAAAAACTGTCTCTTATACACATCTCCGAGCCCACGAGA
>CAMXWI010000046.1 GCA_947252915.1 uncultured Lactobacillus sp. | reverse complement strand
CTACACAATAGAGCAATCGTCGGCAGCGTCAGATGTGTATAAGAGACAGCAAGATTATTCCGGGAGTCAACTGGGATAATGATTTAACATCCGGATTGAATAATATTGATTCGTACTATTCACTGCAAAATAAATATCTTGGCGCATTTAATAATTCACTGCAAAACATCCAATACACCCCGAATATTCCGATTCGTCAGGCGGATGATCGGACGGTGTTAAATAATTTCTTTGGGGTTAAATATCTGTTTGTTCAAAGTAATGGAGATAATGCAACTAAAATTCCGTACGGTTATAAGCAAGATCAATTGACGGCACCAATTATCAATTATGACCAGGGACAACCATCAGATGCGAAGAAAAAAACGGATTTAATACCGACCCAGACGATCCGTTATAAGACGAAAAATGCTTTTCCGTTGTTGTACTGGCAAGACACCTACATTCGTCCGCAACGGTACCAGCAACTATCTGCCTCCGCTAAAGAACGGGCATTAGCCAGCGGGGTGGTTATTAACGCCAGTCAGAAGAATGCCCAAGGAATGCGTGTTGCTGACTTGAGTAATGCTGTCCAAACGGTCAAGTCAGTGTTGATTTCAAACCGACTGAATAAAGTCGATCCAAACCACTTAAAATACACTGATAGTGATGAAACATATCAACTGCAATTTCCGGCAATGGAGAAGTCCAGTAACCGGAAGCAATTAAGTGGTAGTGAAGTGCACATTGATTTTTCAAAAATTAAGTACACGCCATTTTCAATGAAAGATCAGCTTAAGTACGAACAGCAGCATTTACTAGAAATGGCGGTTAATCCCGGACAATATATTAACCACCGCTTCAATCAGTATAAGTATTGGCGTTATCACGTTCTTAATGGTTCGCCAGATATCAGTTTTAAGTTGAATTTTAAGAGTAAGTTTGGGACGGCAACGGTTGACCAACCCAAGCAAAGTGTGTTGTCACTTTTTAAGAAGGTCAAAAATGGAACCCTCAACATCGGTTATTACGATGGTAAATTCCCGCAAAAGTTAACGTTTAAACCAACTAAGCTAGGCACGTATCAATTAAAGTATCAAGTCACTGCGGTGAAATTAGGGCGTCACTATCAGAAACAAGTACGAACGATTCAACGTCATGGGCTCAAGAATCTTAAATTTAATCCAAACCAAGTGGCTGGGAATATCACGACTACCCGAACCGGGATTTTGACCTCATCAATTCCGTATTCCAGTGGATGGACCGCCACGGTAAACGGAAAAAAGGCCACGATTATTCGGACCAATCAAGCATTCGTGGGCATTCGGCTTCCCAAGGGAACGCACCACGTGGTATTGCATTACCATATTCCAGGATTACAACTAGGGGCAATGGTCTCCTTAGTTGGTTTGATCTGGACATTCCTGTGGGCAGTGATTACGATTATTATGAATCGTCGACACGTATAATTACATTATTTAATGGAAAGGAGTCGTAAATGTGGAGAAATTACCAACGCAAATTGAAGTTCGCGGAGCACGAGTTCATAATCTAAAAAATATTGATGTTGATATTCCGTTACACAAGTTTGTGGCGATCTCTGGCCTGTCTGGCTCGGGGAAAAGTTCGTTAGCAATGGGAATTTTATATGAAGAAGGTTCGCGCCGTTATTTAGAGGCACTTTCAACTTACACCCGACGGCGGATTAAAATTGGGGCTCAAGCTGAAGTAACCAGTGTTAAGCATATTCCGTCGGCACTTGCTTTGAAACAACGGCCAAGCATTCCTTCAGAACGCGCTACTGTTGGAACGATGAGTGAAATCTTTAACGTTATTCGGCTGATCTTTTCTCGGTTGGGGTCACCAGTCTGTCCGAATGGTCATCGGCTAAAGCCGAGTTTGGAGATTGCACAGGTGATGAGCACGTCTGGGGATGATATGGGGAAATTAACCTGTCCAGAATGTGGCGCGCAATTCTATGCCTTTAGCGCGGAAGATTTTGCTTTTAATTCTGCAGGGGCTTGCACTAACTGTCAGGGGACTGGTCAAGTCCGGACAATTGACGATAGTAAATTAATTGGTGATGAAAACCTGAGTTTAGCAGATGGTGCGGTGGCTTCCTGGCACCTCCCGGGGCGGAACTTTATGCCGAGCGTCGCTGAGCAAGCAGGTGTGCGGATTCACGTACCCTACAAGGATTTGACGGATAAAGAGAAGGACTTTGTGCTGAATGGTCCAGAACGGAAATTTAAGATGGACTTTCGGTCAGGCACGGGGCGGGTCTTTCACGACTTTAATGCTTTATATGAAAATGCCCATGCAGCGGTGTTGCGTTCTGCACAATCTAGTAAAAGTGAACGGGCCCAAAAACGGATTAGTGAGTTTTTCCACTATTCGACATGTCCAGTCTGTCACGGGACACGTTTAAAGCCCGAGTTGCTCAAGCAGCTTGCTGGTGGTTTAAACATTGCTCAGGTGAGTGAATTAACACTTGTCGAACTAAAAGACTGGCAACAGGATGTCTTAAAAGAACTACCATCAGATATGCATAAGATGGCACAAAGCCTCTTTAAAGAATTTACGGATAACCTACGACCGTTATTAGAGTTGGGGTTGGATTACTTGACCCTGTCACGAAACGGGAATACTTTATCCACGGGAGAACTGCAAAGAATTCAACTATCACGGACCTTGCGAACCCAAACCACGGGGGTGCTGTATATCCTTGACGAACCGTCGATTGGACTGCACTCGGATAACATTACTGGATTGTTAAACGTCTTCCGGGAACTTGTTCACCAAGGGAACTCACTTGTGGTTGTTGACCACAACGTTGACATTATTAAAGCGGCGGATTGGATCATTGAAATGGGTCCTGGATCCGGGAATGCTGGTGGTCAAGTTATTGCTCAAGGGACACCGGATCAAGTGGCCCATGATGATCAGTCCAAGATTGGACCATACCTAAATGGGACCGCAAAGTTGCTGGCCCGGTCTGTTGCTGATCAACCAGCAAAACAGCAAATTGACTTTGACGTCCAAAATTATTTCAACCTCAAGAATGTCCATGCCCAGTTGCCGGTTAATCGGTTAAGTGCGATTACTGGTTTCTCTGGAGCAGGGAAGACAAGTCTGATTTTAGATAGCTTAGTTCCAGCAATTCAAGCTCAAGCGAAGGACCAGCAGTTACCTAAGCAAGGGGCGTGTCCTACCTGTGGTGGTGCTGGCGTAGTAACTTTAGACATTCAATTTTTGCCGGATATGCAGCAAGTCTGCCCAGAATGTAACGGGGATCGTTATAATCAGGCTGTTCAGGTAGTTAAGTGGCACGGCTATTCGATTGTTGACATTTTAAAGATGGACGTTCGTGAAGCCCTTTCGGTATTTGAAGATCAACCGCGAATTGAAAAAGAGCTGCAACTTTTGCAAGAAGTCGGTCTTGATTATCTTCACTTGGGTGAAAGCACGCCCAGCCTGTCCGGTGGGGAAGCACAACGATTGAAGCTAGTCAAACACCTTAATCGTAATCAAGCAACTACGTTATTTGTATTTGATGAACCGACAATTGGGTTGCACCCGTTAGATGTGAAGACCCTTGTTAATGTCATGCAGCAGTTACTTGACCGTGGAGCCACGATTATTACAATTACACACGATTTGAACTTGATTGCCAATGCAGACTATCTACTTGATCTAGGACCACGTGGTGGAAAAAATGGTGGTCGGATTGTAGCGAGTGGTCAACCGCAAGACCTGGTTAATGATCCACAAAGTTTAACAATCAAATATCTCGCTGACTATCTAAAACGTTATGAATAATAAAAGGGCTGTCTGACAAGATCACTATTGGACTTGTCAGACAGCTTTTCTGCGTCTAAAAACTATACAGGGTAAGTTAATCAGCTTATAATATGGAGTAATTTGTTTGAATGAATGGAGTTGATTGAATGTTCAATCAAGAACGGTGGATTAATTGGATGGTCCGTTTTCGGCAACGGTCATTTGTCCAAATCCTGCACCGCACTTTAATTGCCCTTTTCCCTTTAATTTTAGTGGGCAGTTTTTCGTGGTTATTGTACGAAAATTTACTGTCAACGAACGGTTTCTTAGGTAGTGTTTTACACGTTGCGGATTGGTTACCATTCCGTCAATTTTGGCGGGCTCTCTTTATGGATATGACCAGGGTAACGGTTGGCTGGACTGCACCATTTGCCTGCTTAGTCAGTGCCGTTTTAACTACCAAGTACTATCATAAGGAAAATCCGATTGCTGGTGTGGCAGCGATTGTTTGCTATACCTTGATCTTTGTTCATGGTGTTCAAGGTAATAGTGACGTTATCGAGATGAAGTATTATAGTGCCGCTTGGCTCATTATTGGGGTCCTGGTAGGGTATGTAGTTGGGCGAATGTTTGTCCGGGGCTCGGGCGGTCAGCCACTTTTATGGACTTTGCAGAACCCAATTCAGCAATTATTAAGACCGTATTGAAAAATTTAAAGCCACTTGTCATTTTGGTTGGCAGTGCTTTTGTTCTTCACTTCTTATTTGCCTTATATCGACAATTTGGTTTAGACGGCATGGTCAGTCAGTGGATTGGGTCGACCTTAGACCGGAACAGTAACTACTTCTTGAACATTACTTTGTCAGTCGTTAACACAATTCTCGTGTGGTTAGGGTTTGCTGAACCGCTTAGCGCGACCTCGCAGGTTTATAGCAACGAAATGGCCGCAAACCTTGGTTATGCATTGACCCATAAAACAGCCTGGGGAATTCCGTATCCATTTACGCCTTCATCATTGTATACGGGCTTTGCAGTTTTCGGCGGGGTCGGATTGACTCTCGCATTAATAATCGCGGTGCTGTGGAGCAGCCGTTCGCATTATTACCGTCAAGTCTCACGATGGAGTATGGCACCGGGCTTTTTCAATATCGGTCTGCCAATTTTGTTTGGAGCGCAGGTGTTCTGTAATCCAGTTTATTTATTACCATTCGTGTTTTTACCGGTAGTTAATATTATTTTAGGAAGTTGCCTGATTTTCATCCATGCCTTCCCACCATTAGTTTACCCGGTGCCTAATGGAACCCCAGGAATTTTGATTCCATTTATTGCAACTGGTGGTAACTTGGTTGCATTTATTTTTACAATGGTGCTGTTGGTAATTGATGTTATTCTTTACATTCCATTTGTTAAACTCGTTGAAAAAGTTGAAGCGCAGGCACGGGAAGACTTAAAGGGGGATTCAGCAAATGAAAATCACTAAAAAACACCGGCGATTGATCATTTGGCTAGTAATCCTGATTGCCATTTTGACGGGGCTTTCCTATGGCTGGTCGTGTCAAAACGTTCACCAATTACGGATTCGTCAGCAGTCAAAAATGTCGCCAGTAATTATGATTCCAGGCAGTAGTGCGACGGTGAACCGGTTTGACGGTATGGTTAAAAAGATCAATAGTATGGATCATAAACGTCACAGCTTGCTCAAGGTTAAGGTATATAACGATGGTAAGATTACCTATACTGGCCGGGTCCGGCGCGGTGATAATGAACCATTTATGGTTGTTGGTTTTGAAAATAACCACGATGGATATAGCAACATTAAAAAACAGGCTAAGATGTTTAATAAGGCTTTTAATCAGTTAAAGAATCGGTACGATTTCAATAACTTTAAGGGAATCGGTCACTCCAATGGTGGGCTGGTCTACACTTACTTCTTGGAACATTACTTTGATGAAGATCAGATTACGATTAAACGACTGATGACGATTGGGTCACCATATAACTTCTCTGAACCAACTAGTCGGCGGACAGAAATGCTGAAAGACTTTGTTAAGTACCGGGATAATTTACCGGATGATCTCGATGTTTATTCGGTCGCTGGTTCGGAAAACTATGTCGAAGACGGGATTGTGCCTTTGAGTAGTGTGCTAGCCGGTAAATATGTATACCAAGGCGCGGTTGAGCACTATACACAAGTCACCGTCACTGGTAAATTGGCACAACATTCATCGCTTCCCCAAAATACGGAAGTCCTGGACTTAATTCAAAGATATATCTTAAAAAATAACCGCAACCCGAATAATGGGCCGCGGAAAGTTAATCAAAAGAATTCGGATACTGATCCGTATAATGGTAATTAATTGCAAAAGCGGCGCTGTGAAAATCCACAGCGTCGCTTTTTGAATAAATAATTATTGAATTAACTTGAACACTTGATCTTCCGGAAGATATTCCTTACCACCAGCAGGTTGTTCAATTGAACCAAACGGCATCTCAGCACGTAATTGCCAAGTTGTTGGTAAATCAAATGCTTCATGGATGGCGTCGTCAATCAGTGGGTTATAGTGTTGCAGACTAGCGCCAATGCCTTGTTCAGCGAGTGCTGTCCAGACCGCTTGTTGAGCACCACCAATGGCTTGCTCTGACCAGGGTTGGAAGTTATCAGCGTAAGATGGGAATTGTTTTTCTAAATTACGGACAATTTCTGTATCGGTGAGGTAGAGAATCGTTCCAAAACCAGCCCGGAAAGTGGCAATTTTCGCCTTCGTCTTTTCAAATGCGGCAGGATCCTTCACGATTTTTTGTAAAGTGGCTTCCACAATGTCCCAAACTCGATCCGATTGCTTACCAAACAAAACAACTGTCCGAACAGTTTGACTATTAAAGGCACTTGGTGAGTTGCGAACCGTTGTCTTAACA
>CAMXWI010000045.1 GCA_947252915.1 uncultured Lactobacillus sp. | reverse complement strand
GCTTTTCCACGGTTTGTTATTAATCACCAATCTTTAGACGAATCATTCGTTTTTCATTCATATTCTATGATTCCAGTAAACTTTTATGTCAAATATTCTATCATTAACGAACTATCTCTCTTTGCTTAACCGTCAAGGTTCTGTCCTTGACAGGATAAAAAAACTGGTGCTTACTAAGCACCAGTTTTTTCTAGAATCCAGCATCATCATTATCTTGACTTTGCTGATCTTGATCGCTTTCCTGTTGGGAAGAATCCGATTCTGAACTACTACTATTAGCTGAACTATCGTTTTCAGTTAACTTAACAGTAACTGTGTGGGCCTTCCCATTTCGATAATATGTGATTTTGGCTGATTGACCGACCTTATACTTATACAATGCGGTTCGTAATGAACTAACATCCGTTACTGACTTATTCCCAATCTTCGTAATGACATCATATTTTTTAATACCAGCGTTTTTAGCGGCACCACTATCCGTGATGGTCATCACGACCGCCCCTTTAGTAACGCTAGAAGGTAATTTTAAGACTGAAGATTGTTGATCTTGCGAAACGCTACTTAGGTCAATCAATCCTACGCCTAGTGAAGGACGAGTGATTTTACCGTTTTTAACTAGTTGATTGATAATCCGTACAACTTCGTTACTTGGAATGGAGAAGCCCATCCCTTCAACGTTGCTTCCGTTAGTATCAGAAGCTAACTTCATGGAATTAATCCCGATCACTTGGCCAGCCATATTGATAAGGGGACCACCAGAATTACCTGAATTAATAGCTGCATCAGTTTGAATAACACTAGTTGCTGCAGCACCAGACTTCGCTCGAATTGTCCGATTCTTTGCATAAATAATCCCTTTGGTAACCGTATTTGCATATTCACTGCCCATTGGGGAACCAATTGCTAGCACGTCTTGTCCTGCTGCAATGTCATTAGAATTGCCAAAGGAAGCAACAGTTTTCACATTCGCTGCACTAATCCGTAAAACTGCTAAGTCAGTGGTGGAATCTGTCCCAACAATCTTAGCAGAAACTTCTTTACCATTACTCATGATCACTTTGAGCGCATTTGAGCCGGATACCACATGGTTGTTAGTCACAATATAGGCTGAGCCACCACTCTTTTTGTAGATGACCCCAGAACCTTCACTAACCGTTTGCAGTTTCCCAGAGCTGCTCTGACCACTACTTTGTCCAAACAAACTATAAATACTACTTGAGCTTTGCCGATTTTGTAAATTAATTACCGACACTACTGAATCTTTAACTGACTTATATGCCTTCGTCGATTCATTATTTAAGTTCGCCTTATTTTTTGCAACCGATGTCCCACCAGCTTTATTCGACCCAGCGGGAGTCCGCATGGCAATTCGCTCACGAATACCACTAACCACATTACCGATTCCTAATGATAATCCCCCACCTATCAAACCAGCAATTAAACCAACCACAGCAACTTTTATCCAAAATTTATTATTTTTTTTGTTGCATGATACGTCCTCCTATTCAGTTTTCATTATAGAAACCAAATATGAATTATTTTTGAAATTTTTATAATATTTTTCATTATAACGTCATTAGTTTACTTGCGTGATCTTGTTCGGCATCGTCGAGCTGAAAATCATGATCAACCCCAAAATCGCGTTGCTCTAACAACGTGGCAACTGTTAAGTGTGCTAATGATCGAGTGTTATTTTCGTAACTGCGATGGCCAATAATAACTTCTTTCGTATGACGGCCAATCACGCTCGTGAGTGCTTCTGCACCATCCTCATTCGAGAGGTGACCTTCATCACCCAAAATTCGTTGTTTGAGCGGCCATGAGTACTTAGTCCCGTTTATTAGCATCTCCGTATCATGGTTGCATTCCATTAAATAAGCATCCGCATCACGGATTGTCCCAGCTACTCGTTCGGAAATATGCCCCGTATCAGTTAAAATGCAAAATGCTTTATTATCGTGATGGACCTGATAAAACTGTGGTTCTGCTGCATCATGGGAAACTGCAAAACTTTCAACCTGGAGATCACCAAAGTCCTTAATCGTCCCTGGTGCAATCAGATGCTTTTGGTCCAAAGGAATTTTACCAATTTTATTATCCATTGCTTGCCAAGTACCGCGATTAGCATAAATATCCAGTCCATATCGACGCGCTAACACTCCCACACCATGACTATGGTCACTATGCTCGTGCGTAACGAAAATGGCCTCAACATCCTTCAACGAGCGGTTAATCGCTGCCATCCGTGCTTCAATTTGTTTACCACTTAATCCTGCATCAATTAAGATTCGGTGGTGGGCAGTTTCAACATATGTAGAATTACCCTTACTACCACTGGCTAAAATACTGTAGTGTAAATTATCCGCTGTTGCCACAACTATCCCTTTCTCTACTAATTATCACCATTCATTTTAAAAAGCGTTCCACTAAAGGCATTCACCCGTAAGTTTTGGGTATTATCACCGGTTTTGCTTTTCACATTCACATTCCAAATTGGAACATATACGAGCTGATTACCATTCTTTTTAATCTTATCATAACCAAACAGAACATAACGGATTCGCGAATTATTAGCAATCTGGTTATGCCGATAAAGCCAAGTTACCGCCTGTTGCTGTGAAACCGTTAGGGAACGCGGTCGCAAAGTCGTAAAATGACTTAGATAATTCTGCGTATATCCCGTGACTTCATTACTATCATTGATATGTAACCGCAGTTGTCCTGCATTATCTAAGATCGGCTGACCATGAACGGTTTGAGTATAGACAACCTGCCGTTTATTTGATAACTGCGCACAATAGGTATATTCCTGACCATGAAGAATTCGTTTGGAATGCACGATCTTATCCAGTTGTTGCTGTTGGTTAACTTGATTATGAATTTTAATCGGTTTTTGAAATGTACTAGTGATTGTCCCGTTGTTCAAATGAGAACTCTGATTTTTTAGTGCCGTCACCCGTGAATTACTAGTCCACTGATTATTGTCTTGAGCCGCAATGTAATAACCATCTTGCCGATGATTGGAGAGCGACCCAAAACTAATCATGTCATTTTTCATTTCTTTCATCGTAACCTGTGACTGACTTTGTTGCCGACCACTATTATGAAATTGCGTCCCCATTAATAACGAAACACAGAGTCCAATATCAAGAAGGACAAAGGCAATGATAAAAATCCACTGGATTCGTTTAAAATTCATTCCGGTCCCCCCTAATTATTGATTAAACTCTTATAATTTTCCCAACTATTCCGATAGCGAATGTAATAAGTCGGTGTTAACGTTACCGTTTTAGCATTTTGATCTGTCTTCCACTGGTAACCAATCCGGATTCCCGTAACTTCCTTTAACTTATTAACTGATCGTAAGCCATTAAAGACCACCGCTGACGATGGTAGAACGGTTTTTTTATTGCTTACTGGTACCGGCACCTGAAGACTGTAGGTAGAAAAATGATAGCGCTCTGCACCATCATGATTATTCTGGATCTGAACAGTTCCATAACCATCATCATTAAAAATGGGGAACCCTTCTACGAAGCTGCGGTAAGTGATTGATTCGCTTTTTCCATTGTAGGAGTCATAGCGGAGTGAATCTAATGGAATACTCGTACTAGCTAACTGGTTATAGATATGACCAAAGATTTGTTGGTAGTTAAAGGTATCGGACCGTCCGACATAATTTTCATAGTCAAGCGCGCCCTTTGCTGGATCATATACCAACCGTTTACTAGTCCCTGACTGATAAACAATATGGTTATTTTCTTGTTGTGACGTGACCGTCGACTGCTTCGATGAGTTATTCATTAACGTTTGGCTAACGCTATCTGGATTAATCTTACTAATTTGATAACCAAAGTTCGGTAATTTTACCCCATGTGGATAGGTAACCATCGGATGACCACCATAAATCTTATGGTCAACGCTAATTGATGAGCCACCCTTTAAAGATTCTTTAATCGCCTTAGTATTAGCGTTATCAACCTTCACCCGAAAAACCCGATAATTATTATTACTCAACAAATAAATCCGGTTAATCCGATTACTTTTATTCAACGGAATCACAATATGATCAATTCGACTAAGGTTATTATAATTGAGATTTTGATTGAAACTATCGTTAAAGATTGTCATCGGCACACTAGATGGGTACGACAACATTACCGAATTATTTAAACGCAGATAATTCAGATAATTATTTTGCCGACCAGACTCAATCCTCGTTAACCGGTGCATTCGCCAACGTTCAATGCTTTGACGAGCAGTTAACACAGGATTTTTAGCTTGACCATAAAGGAGTTTTTGTCCTTGATCATCATTCGTTTTGATGACCTGCGTTGGCAAATAAATGTCTCGCATCGACTGAGTTGTGACTTGTCGTCCTGTACTTGTTCCAGAATCACCAAAAAAGCGATGATCCGACCGGTATGGGTTTACCCACACAATTCCAGAGAGAATGAGACTAATAACCACCACAATGGTTAAAACAATGGCTAACCAGTTATCTTTAATCTTCGCTAGCATCCCATTCATCTCCTTCATCGTATGGTACATATGGTAGGGAAATGTAGAAAGTTGATCCTTTACCTTCGATACTATCAACCCAGATTTGACCGCCTAAGAGGTTTACCACTTCTTTTGAAATCGCTAATCCTAACCCGGTTCCACCTTGTTTCCGGGAACGCGCCTTATCAACTCGGAAGAACCGATCGAAAATATGGCCGATATCCTTCCGTGGAATCCCCAGCCCTTGATCGGCAATACTCATAATGACGTGATTCTTAGTCTCCATCAGACGAGCAGTGATTACACCACCATCAGGTGAGTATTTGACAGCATTATTCATAATATTATCAATCACTTGGGTGAACTTATCAGTATCAATTTCAACCCAGAGATCCTTCTGAGTAATCTTGCGC
This sequence comes from uncultured Lactobacillus sp., assembly GCA_947252915.1. Classification (GTDB taxonomy): domain Bacteria; phylum Bacillota; class Bacilli; order Lactobacillales; family Lactobacillaceae; genus Limosilactobacillus. The sequence goes on along the minus strand of CAMXWI010000045.1, from coordinate 2,268 downwards.
TGAATCGTATACTTCTTTTGCTGTGGATCCGTTTCTTTTTTCAAAATCATATCAAAACGGTCCAGAATATAATTAAAAAGTTCGTTGATATTAACGTATTCAAGATTTAATTTTACTGTCCCGGAATCCATTCTAGATAGACTCAGTAAATCATTAATCATTCTGATCATTCGGTCGGTTTCATCTTGAACTACCTTTAAAAATTGGGGAGCAATCTCTGCATCCTTCCAAGCACCATCACTCAATGCCTCAACGTAACTTTTAACACTCGTTAATGGTGTCCGTAATTCATGCGAAACGTTTGAAACAAATTGTTTACGTTCCTGATCTTCCTTCTGTTGACTAGTAACATCATGCAAAACACAAACGAACCCACTGACAAACCCGGATTCACGCTGCACAACTGAAAAGTAAGCCGAAAGAATCATGCCACTTGTATCACTATTATCAATTAGAATTTGTTGAACGTCATCATCAACCAGTTCTCGCATTGTGTAATCTTTTCTGATTCCCAAAATATCTAATAACGATTTACCAATTACGTTATCATCCTCATTGACATCCAACAGTTGTTGAGCAGTCTCATTAATAATCGTAATATTTCCTCGACGATCAGTTGCCAGAACACCATCTGACATGTGAGAAAGTACGCTATTCAAGCGCCGTTGTTCCGCTTCGGAAACTTCCTGACTTTCTTCCACCCGAACAGACAAGTTATTAATTGCACCAGCCAGTTGTCCCAATTCATCATTACCCATTACCGCAACTCGACCAGAATAGTCACCACGGGCAATTCGGAGTGTTTGCTTACGCATTTCCTCAATTGGCCGGGTTATTTCCCGGGAAATAATAATCGTAATTCCCAAACCAATAATAATTGTTACTAATGCAGCAAATACATAGATTAAGGAAATATTATTGATCGTTGAGTAAACGCCCTCTAGGCTAGCCCGCATATAAACGGCTCCAACAACGTTATTGGCATTGTTATTGCTTAATAGCGGGACAACATTTACATAATAGCGATTATGGTTATCATTATCATAAACATTTTTATTATGCGAACGGTTAGTAGCTAAAACATTTTTAACCGTTCTATCCGTTGTTCGCTGACCAACCATATTGCGGTTACTAGGATTACTGCTCCCACGAATAATTCCCTTATTATCAATAACCCGAATTTCAGAAATGTTGTTATTATTTACTTCTGTCAGGATTTCACGAATTTGGCGATTAGCCTTTTTCGTATTTTTTCGCCCAAGTTGTGTTGCTAATGAGTTATCAATATATGATGGTAGTTCAATTTGCTGGCGAAAATTAGAAAGGTTCTGCCGTTCCAATTGACGCACAAAAACCGCCCCAACAATTTCCAACGTCAACATTAACATTAACGCAAATACTAGGGCGATTTTAAAATGAATAGATTGATAAAATTTTAGTTTGCTATTCACAACTTATTTACTCCTACTCTTGATTAGGATTTGCTAAGTAATAGCCAACCCCACGCCGAGTTACTAGCCATTGTGGGTGACTTGGATTATCTTCAATTTTTTCACGTAGACGACGGACCGTCACATCAACTGTCCGGACATCACCGAAATAGTCATATCCCCAAACCGTTTGTAAGAGTTGTTCACGCTTGATTACTTGGCCAATGTGTTGGGCCAAATAATGCAACAATTCAAATTCACGATGAGTTAAGTTAATATTATCTCCGCGTTTAGTGACAGTGTATGCATCGGGATGGATGGTTAAATCACCAATTTTAATATCATTATTTTCCGTTTCTGCATTAGGTGTGTTTGCAGCATCCTGACGCCGTAGATTAGCCTTCACCCGTGCTACTAATTCACGATTGGAAAATGGTTTAGTAACGTAGTCATCTGCCCCTAATTCAAGCCCTAAAACTTTATCAAGTTCTGAATCCTTGGCAGTAACCATAATAATTGGTGTATTATGCTTAGCCCGCACCCGTTTGGCTACTTCGAGGCCATCAATTTTCGGCAACATCAGGTCAAGAATAATCAAATCAGGCTGGTCACTTTCAACCTTTTCCAGGCCTTCTTCACCATCAAAAGAGGTTACGACTTCGTAGCCCTCTTTCTCTAAGTTGAATTTGATGATGTCTGAAATTGGTTTTTCATCATCAACTACCAAAACTTTATTGGCCATGTGAATTCCTCCAATTGATAATGGAACTAATTAAGTCACCGCTAGCAGTGCCTTTAATTCCTAATTTATCCGTTTTAATTACTTTCATATTATACC
>CAMXWI010000044.1 GCA_947252915.1 uncultured Lactobacillus sp. | reverse complement strand
GGATTCAATTGCTAGGAATTACCGAAACTTCCTTTGCTCAAGAATTAACTCATAAAAAACGAAAAAATTACCTCGAGCGAATGTGTCAGCCACAAACACCATGTTTTGTAGTGTCCACCGACTTACCGGTAATGCCGGAGTTACAAAAGGCAGCTGCAGCAGCACATATTCCAATTCTGGGTACCCATCTAACGTCATCGCGAGTTTTGGGGAATATGACATCGTATTTGGTTAGTCGACTTGCTAAGCGACAATCAATTCATGGGGTCCTGGTCGACATAAGCGGTGTTGGAGTACTGATTACCGGTGACTCGGGAGTTGGTAAGAGTGAAACTGCACTGGAATTGGTCCGGCGGGGACACCGACTCGTTGCGGATGATCGGGTGGAAGTATATGCCCGTGATGAACAAACGTTAGTGGGATCAGCCCCAGCAATTCTACAACACCTGATGGAAATTCGGGGGATCGGGATCATTGATGTGATGACCCTCTATGGAACCGGGGCAGTGATGCCAGAGGATACCATTGATTTCATTGTGCATTTGGAGACTTGGACGCCGGATACTCAGTTTGATCGACTGGGTGATCGCGGTGATCAGCAAATAATTCAAGATGTAGCGGTCCCCAAGGTTTCTGTTCCGGTTAAAACTGGACGAAACCTGGCGATCATTATTGAATCGGCGGCGATGAACTTCCGGGCCAACACGATGGGGTATGATGCTACCAAGACGTTTGATGATAATTTAAATCGGCTGATTAAGAAAAATTCGGTCGAAGATGAAAAGGATCATGATAAATAATGAAACAAAAATTAGCATTAAACCCCATTGCGTGGCAGGCTGGTCCATTTAAAATTCATTGGTACGGAGTAATTATCGCGGTTGGCGTAGTACTTGCTTTGTGGTTAGCGGTTCACGAAGGCCGACGACGGGGAATTTCTGAAGATGATTTTTACGATTATTTATTATGGGCTCTCCCGATCGCAATTATCTGCGCACGAATCTATTATGTGATTTTTCAGTGGTCTTACTATCGAGTTCACCCAGAAGAAATTATTGCGATTTGGGATGGTGGAATTGCTATCTATGGAGCAATTTTAGGTGGCTTTGTTGTGCTGATTGTCTTTTGTCGACACCGGTTAATTAACGTCTGGACAATGCTTGATGTAGTTTCACCAGCCGTGATTTTAGCCCAGGGGATTGGCCGCTGGGGAAACTTTATGAACCAGGAAGCATTTGGTAAAATTACGACGCGGGCAGCATTGCAATCCCAGCATTTGCCGACATGGATAATCGAACAAATGAGAATTGAAGGGGCCTATCGTGTGCCGACCTTCCTATATGAATCATTATGGGACATAAGCGGCTTTATTCTGTTGGTTCTCTTACGTCATCGGCCACGTTTTTTCAAGCAAGGTGAAGTTTTTTTAGCTTATATTGGATGGTACGCGGCCGGCAGATTTTTCATTGAGGGCATGCGGACGGATAGCTTGATGCTAGGACCAGTCAGAATTTCTCAATTACTTTCTGTCATTTTGTTTGTTGGCGCAATCGTTACGGCGGTTTGGCGTCGTTATCATGATGGTCGGCGTTTAAATTGGTACATTAATAATCAAAAGGGGTAATCATTATGAGTGAAAAAGTAGCAGTATTAGGTGCTGGCTCGTGGGGTAGCATTCTTGCCAACTTATTAGTTGAAAATGGCCATGAGGTTAAATTATGGTCTCGTGATCCAGAACAAGTAGAAGCATTAAATGAATGGCATATCAATCCGCAATACATGAAGGATTTTAAGTACAATCGGAATTTAATTGCGACAAATGACATGGCTGAAGCTGTTCAGGGTGCTAAGTACGTGTTGGTTGTAATCCCCACTAAGGGGCTACGTGAAGTAGCTGGTAAGCTGAATCGGGTGTTGGAAGAACAAGGTAGCACGCCGTTAATTATTCACGCCACTAAGGGACTGGAACAAGATACCTATAAACGTCCTTCTCAAATGTTGGAAGAAGAAATTGCGCCCCAACATCGTGAAGACATTGTTGTCCTTTCTGGACCTAGCCATGCGGAAGATGTGGCTCTGCAGGATATGACAGCGGTCACTGCCGCTTGTGTGAATATGAGCAGTGCCGAAAAAGCCCAAAAATTATTTAGTAATAACTTTTTCCGGGTTTACACCAATGATGATGTGATTGGAGCTGAGTTTGGGGCCGCACTGAAGAACATTATCGCAATTGGTGCCGGTGCGCTCCAAGGCCTTGGTTATAAGGACAATGCCCGCGCTGCCTTGATTACACGGGGGCTCGCTGAAATCCGGCGGCTGGGAGTCGCCTTTGGTGCTAATCCATTTACCTTTATCGGGTTAGCCGGAGTTGGTGATTTGGTGGTAACTGCAACCAGCAAAAATTCCCGTAACTGGCGGGCTGGTTACCAATTAGGTCAAGGTCGTAAATTAGAGGATGTAATTAGTCATATGGGAATGGTAATTGAAGGGGTCTACACAACCAAAGCAGCTTACGAATTAGCTCAAAAACGTCAGGTTAAGATGCCAATTACCGAAGCCTTGTATCACGTTCTCTACGAAGGGCAAAATATTGAAACTGCTATTACTGATCTCATGGACCGCGAGGTAACCTCAGAATTAGAGTAATTTTTTAATCTGTGGTAAAATGATTGCGGATACATTCTACTAATGGGAAGGATTTAGATTTATGAAACAAGTACGTAAGGCGATTATTCCCGCTGCTGGTTTAGGAACACGTTTTTTGCCAGCAACTAAGGCGTTAGCGAAGGAAATGTTGCCGATTGTAGACAAGCCAACGATTCAATTTATCGTGGAAGAAGCACGGAAGTCAGGGATTGAAGACATCGTGGTCGTTGATGGCAAAAACAAGCGTTCAATCGAAGACCACTTTGATTCTAATCCTGAATTGGAAGATAACCTCCGGGCTAAGCACAAGGACGAAATGTTGAAGCTGGTTGAAGAAACCACAGATATCAACATTTACTTCATTCGTCAGTCGCACCCGCGGGGCCTTGGTGATGCGGTTTTAACCGCCCGTGATTTCATTGGTGATGAACCATTTGTTGTAATGTTAGGTGACGATCTGAATAACATTAATAACAATGGGAATGCTTTAACCAAGGAATTAATTGATAGCTACCACCAAACTGGTGCTTCGACGTTAGCCGTAATGCGTGTTCCACACGAAGATACTGCTAAGTATGGGGTGATCAATCCAAGTGCTGAAGTTGAAAAGGGGCTCTACAATGTCACGAACTTTGTGGAAAAACCTGATCCAAAGGATGCTCCAAGTGATTTAGCAATCATTGGTCGGTATGTCTTTACGCCAGAAATTTTTGATGTTTTGGCAAAGACGAAGCCTGGTAAGGGTGGCGAAATTCAATTAACGGATGCCATTAATACTTTGAACAAGACTCAACGGGTGTTCGCACATGAGTATACTGGTGATCGCTATGATGTGGGTAATAAATTTGGCTGGATTCAAACTAACATTGAATATGGCTTACAACACCCACAAACGAAAGATGAACTTCGTGAATATATTAAGAATCTTGGCGCTAAACTAAGTGCAGAAGATCAAAAGAAAACTAAATAGTTAGCTTAAGAACATAAATAGGGTTGCAGAGTTTGGCTTGACCAAATCTTGCAACCCTATTTATGTCACAGCCTCTTTACTTATTTTAGATCACGGGATATAATGATTTTGACTTATAAAAAGTAAGTAAAGTAATAGACATGATTACTTAAATCAAGTAGAATGGGTTTAACAATAGAACGGAGGAATCAAAGATGACGGAAGAAAAGCAATTCAATTATGATGTCATTATTATTGGTGCTGGTCCAGCCGGAATGACGACGGCGTTATATGCCTCACGGGCAAACTTATCTGTTTTAATGCTGGATCGGGGGATTTATGGCGGTAATTTGAACAATACTGCCACAATCGAAAACTATACTGGTTTTCCTTCGGTCCAAGGGCCCGACCTTGCTAAGCAAATGTATGATGGGGCAACTCAATTTGGGGCTAAGTACGCATACGGAACGGTTGAAAAGGTGGAGCTCGATGGCAATTTAAAGAAAATTACCACCGATATGGGTGAAACCTATACTGCTAAGGCACTAGTAATTGCCAGTGGTTCTGAGCAAAAGAAGCTCGGGGTTGCTGGTGAACAAGAGTATGGTGGGAAAGGTGTTTCCTACTGCGCAGTTTGTGATGGTGCCTTTTTCAAGGGTAAGCATCTAGTTGTAGTTGGGGGTGGTGATTCTGCCGTCGAAGAAGGGATGTACCTCACTCAATTTGCGGATAAGGTTTCCTTACTGGTTCGTAAAGACCATCTGCGGGCAGCTGCGGTCGCTCAAGATAAGGCCAAAAAGAATGATAAGATGGAATTCATCTTCAATACTAGTGTGACGGCGATCGAAGGTGATGACCAAAAAGTTACCGAAGTAAAGACGCATAATAACGCCACTGGTGAAGATAGTGAGATGCAAGCGGATGGGGTCTTTATTTACGTTGGAAACGTACCAATGACAAACCCGTTTGCGGATTTTGGGATTCTAGATGATCAGGGATGGGTTATTACCGATGACCATATGGCAACGAAGGTTCCTGGTATCTTTGCCGTTGGTGATGTCCGGGAGACGTTGCTTCGCCAAATTGCCACTGCTGTTGGTGATGGTGCGCTCGCTGGCCAAGAAGTGTTTAAGTACGTTGATAATTTAAAGTAAAATTAAAGAGCGGCCGATGTGGTCGCTTTTTTTGAGGAATGAAAGCATGTTGAAATATTTAATCAGTGATATGGATCACACTCTTTTACACAACGATGGACGGTTAGATCAGGCAACGATTTCTGCAGTTCACCAGACGGCAATTAAGTTATGCTTAGCATCGGCGCGTAACCCGTATTCGATGGTTGAATTTATTAATCAATTAGGGTTAACTGGTCCGCAATTAGCAATGAATGGTGCAATAATTTTTCAAGTGCAGGCTGGGAAAGTGCGTGTTTTACGCGAGTGTGCTATCTCACGAGGCTTAGCAAAGCAGCTTGCGATTGAATTACAGTCTTTTTATCCAGCAGTTGACTTTACCTGGATTACGAGGGATCACTGGTATATTCCTAAAATGACTCCGGCAATGCGGGAGGAAATGAAGTATTCTGGAATTCAGCCGGTTATTGGTCGGCAACTGCAGGACACTGCTGCACCGGATCAAATTGTGCTGATTATTAAAGATCAACAATTGTTTAGTAAGGTTCAGCACCACTTGCAACAACGGTTTACTGATCTTTCTATTCACAGTTCAGGTGATGGTTACCTGACCATCAATGCTGCCGGGGTAAATAAGGGAAACTTGGTGCAATACTTGATAGATCATGGCATCCAGCGGAGTGAGATTGCTGGGGGCGGTGATGATCAGAATGATTTGCCACTGTTGCAGGTGGTTGGCCACTCGCTTGCAGTTGCCAATGCTATTCCAGAGGCCAAAACGGAGGTTACTGAAGTGATTAATAGTAATGAAGAAGATGGGATTGCGCAATTTCTGAATCAATTTATAGACTAAATTCAGGAAATTAATGATATTGAAAGCAAGTATTGGTAAAATGGTGATGATGAAAAATCTTGAGATTGGAGATGCTTTGTAGTGAGTTGGAAAGAAACCTATGAAGAATGGTTAAATCAACCAAAGATGGCCCCAGCCTTAAAGGCGGAGTTGAAAGCCATGAAGGATGATCAGGAGATTGAAGATGCTTTTTATGGTCCACTATCATTCGGAACTGCTGGAATGCGGGGATTAATGGGCCCAGGAATCAACCGGATGAATATTTATACGGTTCGCCAGGCCACAGAAGGTCTCGCAGTTTTAATGGATTCATTGGGTGATGATATTAAGAAGCGTGGGGTTTCAATCAGTTATGACTCACGGCACCATTCTCGGGAATTTGCCCATGACTGTGCACGGGTGTTAGGTGCGCATGGAATTCAGACATATATTTATGATAATGTTCGTCCAACTCCGGAGTTATCCTTTGCGGTTCGGTACAACCATTCATATGCTGGTATTATGATCACCGCCAGCCATAACCCAAAGGAATATAACGGGTACAAGATTTACGGTGAAGATGGTGGACAGATGCCGCCAAAAGAATCTGATATGATGACCGGCTACATCCGGCAGATTAAGGATATTTTTGACATCCAATTGGCAGATGAACAAGATATGCTGAACAGTGGCTTAGAAGTAGTAATGGGCGAGGATGTTGATCACGCCTACCTTGAACATGCTAAAGCGGTTACCATCAATAAGGACCTGGCTAAGAAGTATGGTCAGGATATGAAGTTTGTTTTTTCACCATTGTGTGGAACTGGACGGATGTTAGGTGAACGGGCATTACGGCAAGCTGGTTTTACGAACTTTACAATCGAACCAACTGAAGCACAACCAAATGGTGATTTTCCTGGTTTGGAACACCCTAATCCGGAATTTCCAGAAGCTTTTGTTCGTTCAATTAAATTAGGTAAGCAAATCGACGCGGATGTTTTGATTGCAACAGATCCTGATGCAGACCGGCTCGGTTGTGCCGTGCGGCAACCAGATGGTGAATACCAACTGTTAACGGGGAACCAGATTGCTTCCGTAATGTTAAATTACATTCTGGAAGCTCACCGTCAGGCTGGAACGTTACCGAAGAATGCGGCAGCAGTCAAGTCAATTGTTTCCACTAACTTTGCGGCTAAGATTGCAGAGAGTTATGGTGTACAAATGATTAACGTACTGACTGGTTTTAAGTGGATTGCTGACCAAATTCACCAATATGAAACCGGCAAGGCTGATCATACCTTCATGTTTGGTTTTGAAGAAAGTTACGGTTACCTTATTAAGCCATTTGTCCGGGATAAGGACGCCATCCAATCATTGACACTTCTTGCTGAAATTGCCGCTTACTACAAGAGCCGTGGCATGACAATGTATGATGGGGTTCAAGAATTATTCCAAAAGTACGGTTACTTCAAAGAAAAGACAATTGCTAATACCTACGCTGGTGTTGAAGGCCCAGCAAAGATTAAGAGTCTGATGAAGAAGTTCCGTGAAGAAGCCCCAACTGATTTTGCGGGTCATCAAGTGGTATTAACAGAAGACTTCGCCAACAACACCAAGAAGACTGCTGATGGACAAGTTAGTGAATTAGGCATTCCAGAATCAAATGTATTGTGCTATGTCGTAGATGATGAAACTTGGATTGCTATTCGGCCATCAGGAACTGAACCGAAATTGA